>JBBSJY010000041.1:0-27422 GCA_038256845.1 Verrucomicrobiales bacterium
AACACAACCCCCGCCGATGAAACCGCTCCTCGTTCTCTCCCTGTTCGCGCTCTTTCCGGGTGCTTCCGCCCCGGCCCGCGAACTTCTTCCGGACCGCTGGTTCGAGACCGTTCCCGGCAGCGATGATTCGCTGCAGCAATGCCTCGTTTTCCGCACCGTCCCGGGAGTCCTCTACACCGTCCAACGCTCGGAAACTCTCACGGATTGGACGGCCGATCCGTCCGTTTATGGCCTGGGTCACGAGATTGTCGTGCCGATGCACGAGGTCGAGTCCGCACCGGAACCTCTCCCGGCTTCGCCTCTCGCCGGACCTCACGTGCCCGCCGTCCAGACAAGCCTCGTGCTAGGCCGGGCCGCCGGATCGGCCGGAGGGACGGTGGTTTCCTGGCGCTCGCTGGAGGGAACGCATGCGCTGGTGTTCCACATCGCGGGAGACCTGCATCAGGACTGGGAATCCCTCCCGCTTTTCTGCGAACGCTACGGCGACCACGAGTTCTTCATCATGCACCGCCCCGGCGAGATGGCCCCTCCGTCCGGGAACCCGCCGCTGGGTTCCGCGGACGCCGGCATGATCGCCGCCCTGGAGGAGCATCTCCCGGCGATGAACCTGGCGGTGGCCGCATCCGCCGCCACCGCCAGGAACACGCCGCCTCCCGCACCGCCCGCGCCCGGTTCACGGCGCTTCTGGCGGATCAAGGCAGATTGGTCGCTGGACAGCGATGGGGACGGCACGCCGGACTGGGCCGAATTCGAACTCGCCGCCAGCGGCCCCGGACCCGGCGGTCTAACCGGGAATCCCTTCAACGATGATACCGACGGAGACGGCGTGCCGGACGGCCACCAGCTCGACACGGACAATGACGGGGTCGTTGACATCCTCGACTAAGCGCTCGACGATGACACCGCGACCGCAGACATCACCCCCATACCCCGCTATGCGCTGTTTCCTCTTCCAGCCGCTGGCGGGCCTCCCATTCAGATCAACAACCGCGGCACGGTACTTTTCCCGCAGAATGTCTGGAAAGCCGGCGCGCTCGGCAATCTGGCCACGGCGGGCAATGACATCCACGCGGCTACCGCCAGAGGCATGAACGATCTCGATGTCATCCTTGGCTATGCGACCGACACGGCGGGCCCGGAGATCACTTCCTCGGGCAGGGTTTGCTATTGGCCTGGCCCTGCCCAGGCACCTTCCTTCATTTCCGTCCCGGCACCGGGTGGCAGCCGCTACGCATTTGATGCCGCCGACTACTTCTGGAAACCCCGGGGGCCGGGTCCTATCCTTTCTGACGACGGCCACTTCTTCGCCCACTCGTCTTTGAGCAGCTCAGGAGAGATCGGCCTGAAGCGATGGAAACTATCCGAAGGCACTTCATATGAGGACTCCACATCCGGACTGGGGTATCTCCGTGGTCCTTCGCTGGCATGGGGGCCCACCTACGCGGATGGCAAGGAGATGGGCCTGGTGCATGCTCCCGGGAATGTGCCGCTGCTTCCCTCTGTTCCCCTCAATGTGATCCCCATGCCCGGCGGCATCCATATCGCCACCCGGAACAATCCCTGGACCGGACCGGACGCTCGCGCGCTCAAAGACGGACAGTGGATTGAAACTCCGAGCTACGCTCATGCCATTGACATCGCTGACAACGGTGTGGCCATCGGCAGGCAACATGACGACATACGGGCTCCGATCTGGGTCAACGGCAAATGGACCGCGATCACGCGGACCGCTCCGCACGCCACCGCCTGGTATGAGGAAGGCTTCCGGCTCTTCCACGACATGAGCCCCAACGGCTGGATTCTAGGGGAGCGTCTCATTCAAGGAGGATCCGATCATTTCGTGATGCTGCCCATCCGTGCCGCAGGAACTTACACCGATTCCGAGGACGAGTGGCGCGATCATTCCGCCGGGGTAGATGACGTTTCCATCGGCAGCTCCACGCCCGACTTCAGGGACGACGAGGAACTCCCGCCGCCAGTACAGGACCGCATTTGGATCATGGCCCCGCAGAATGGACGCTCCGCGACGGTTATCTTCAAGTCACCGCTCAACGAGGAAACTCCCTTGAAAATCTCCGCACCCGGAATCAAGTTCAACGGTTCGGATGATATTACCTTAAACGCGCCCGTGACGACCGTCGAGGTCAACGCTGTTGGCGCCGCCAGCGGGGCGGACGTGCCGGCGGTCATCCAGTTCGGCGCCACCGGTTCGCTGAGCCAGCCGCTGGGTTTCAAAGTCATGAAGGAGCGCACCATCAAGGTGACCGTCCATCCCGTCCGCTCAATCGTGCCGGGCAAGGCTCCGAACGCTCCCAACGTGATTCCCGACGAGGCCCTGCTGGAAGGGAGGCTCAACGACATCTACCGCCCCCAGATCAACGCCAGATTCGTCGTGACCGTGAAGGACATGGTGGATCTGGAGTGGGACAATGCCATCGACGAGGATATGGGCGGCCCTCCTCCGGAAAACGGCGATCCGGACAAGAGGCTCATCAAGCCCGGCAACGGCGTCCTCGACTGGCGCGGAGGCAACGACCTCAGGAAGGAGGAGCAGACGATCCATGGCGCTCTCGGAGATCCGGGCGAGAACATCAACATCTACGTGCTCGGCGGCGGGGCGATCCACGGATTGATCCTATGGGACGGCCGCCTAATCCGGCCGCAGGGCATCGGCGCCTACGCCTTCGCCAAGCGCGAACGCAGAGTGATCTTCGTCGATGGCGACGCGGACGTGTGGGATTCGATCCTCATGCGGAACTTCGCGGAGGATCAGTATCTCATCCACGCCCACGAGATCGGACACGTGCTGGTGGGGGATGGCCACCCGGATCAGAAGGCCGGCGCCGCGCCTCTTCCGGGCCTGTCCCAGGCCGCCTATCAGGATCGTCTGATGGTCAGCGGTGAGAAGGTTCGGCGCACAGACAGGGGGATCCTCTTGGTCAAAGGCGAATGGGACGGGGCGGAGCGATGGATGAAGCAAGAAGAGGATGACGGACGAATACTGCCATGAACAAATCCTTAATGTTTATAACGATATTGTCATTTGCGGTTGTCGATTCACTTCATGCAAGATCCGCCGAATGGAGAGACAAACGCATGCAGGATATCGCCAGTTCTAATGACCTGCCGATCAACGAAAGAATCCAAGTATTGGGCTCAGCGGCGCGGGCGGGAAAGCATGTTCACAATCCCCACGCCAACGAATATCAAATTGAGGTTTCTCAGGCCGCCGTGAGTCTTCTTGTCCAGATTCCCGGCCATGCCGAATACTATCAAGAGCGGATAATCAACGCCCGCGAGCGCCTGGACGCCCTCGACGCCGATTCTTACGAAGTCGGCGTCGCCCGGCAGGGCTTCGCTAACAGACAAAGCGAGGGATTCCTGACGCTTTCGATGCTTCCCAGCGTCGAGACGGTGCGGGTGCTGGGGGAGTTCCTTTACGATGATCGCGGCCGCCCGCAGGATGAGGAAGCGTTGTGGAGGATTGTGAGCAGCGATGGCGTTCTCTTGGAAAACCCCAGTAGCGAGGGGGCCGCGGTCGCCTTGGGAAGACTGATCGCCAATCCGCCCTATCCGCCTCGCGGCTTTGTCAACCAGGCTGATCTCGAGGTGTGGAAGCTCTGGTACGAGCAGGTGGAGGCGGGCAACCGCACCTTCCGTTTCAAGGACGATCCGCAGGAATATACCTTGGCAGGCCCGGCGCGGGTCCCGGCAGCCGCAGATCCCGGCCGGACGGGCAAGCGTCCCGCGCCCGGCGCGGACGAACCGCCAACCGCCGGCCGCTCCCCGGCCCGCGCCGTCCTCTGGATGGCGCTGGTCGCGATCCTCGGCTACGCCGTCTGGCGCTTTCTTCGCCACGGACCGCGAGAAGCCGGCAAGCGGTCTTGAAAGGCGCGGGGAGGGCCGCGTAGGCGCGGGGATCCTGTCCACCGTCTGCTAATCCACTGGTGGCCGCCATTCCGTGTTTGTTCATCGCGGCGACAGTGGCGAGGATTCGCCAACCCCTACCGCCCTACCGCCGTGCAAGCCCCCGTTTCCCCGGAAAAAACCGCCGCCCTCGAGCAACGCCTCGCGGAGCTCGGCATCCGCGACGCCGACTTCCTCGAAAAATTCGTCCGCGGATCCGGTGCCGGCGGCCAGAAGATCAACAAGACCTCCAACTGCGTCTTTCTCAAGCACCTCCCCACCGGCGTCGCCATCAAGTGCCAGATGGACCGCTCCCGCGAAATGAACCGCTACCTCGCCCGCCGCGAACTCTGCGACCAGCTTGACGCCATCCGCGAGGGCCGCGCGACCGCCAAAACCCAGGCGATCGAGAAAATGCGCCGCCAGAAGCGTCCGCGCTCGCGCCGGTCCAAGCTCCGTTCGGTCGCTGACAAACGCACCCTTTCGCAAAAGAAGTCGCTCCGCCGCCCGCCCTCGGCCGATTGAGCCCCGCAGGAAAAATTCGCGAGGATACGGGTTGGACGCCGCGCCGCGTTCGTTCATCCTCCGCCCGCCATGACCTTCCGAGGCACCTACACCGCCCTCATCACCCCGTTTCGCGACGGCGGAATCGACGCCCCCGCCTTCCAATCCCTCATCGAGCGGCAGATCGCCGGGGGGATGACCGGCATCGTGCCCGTCGGCACCACCGGCGAATCGCCCACCCTCGACACCGGGGAACACCTCGAGGTGATCCGTCTTGCGATCGAATTCGCCGCCGGCCGCTGCGAGGTCGTCGCCGGCACCGGAGCCAACGCCACCGGCGAAGCGATCGAACTGACCGAGGCCGCCGAGGAAATGGGTGCGACCGGTTCGCTGCAGGTCTGCCCATATTACAACAAGCCCTCGCAGGAAGGTCTCTACCTCCATTTCAAGGCCATCGCGGAATCCACCCGACTTCCCATCATGCTCTACAGCGTCCCCGGCCGCTCCAGCATTGAGATCGCGCCGGAAACCGCCGCGCGTCTGGCTGCCGATTGCCCGAACATCACCGCCATCAAGGAGGCCGGCGGCTCGGTGGACCGCATCAACCAGCTCGTCCAGGTCCTGCCCGACAACTTCGGCATCCTCTGCGGCGACGATCCCCTCACCCTCCCATTCATTTCCTGTGGAGCCACCGGCCTCGTCTCCGTCGCCGGAAACATCATCCCCGAGATCATGGTCCGCCTCGTCAACGCCTGTCTCGACGGGAAATTCGACGAAGCCCTCGCCCTCCAGAAGCAATACTACCCGCTCATGCGCGGACTCATGACCCTCGACGTCAACCCCGTCCCCATCAAAACTGCCGTCGCTCTCCAGGGCCACTGCACCCCCGATCTCCGCCTGCCGCTCGCGCCGATGGCCGACGACACCCGCAACCAACTCACCGCCCTGCTCCACTCCTTCGGCCTCCTCCCTTGATTCTTGAATCTCACCTCTAAAGTCCATGTCCTACCCCAAGCTATTCAGTCCCGGCCCCGTCGATGTCTCCCCGGAAACTTTCGCGGCGATGTCGCAGACGATGATCGGCCACCGCGGCAAAGACTTCGAGGAACTCTATGCCTCGCTCCAGCCTGGCCTTCAGGAAATTTTCGGCACCAGCCGCCCCGTTTTCCTCTCCACATCCTCCGCCTGGGGAGTGATGGAGGGAGCGCTGCGCAACCTCGTCCGCAAAAAGGTCCTCTGCCTCTGCTGCGGCGCGTTTTCCGACAAGTGGCTCGACGTCGCGAAAAAATGCGGCTACGAGGCCGAATCCATCCAGGTCCCCTGGGGTGAAGCCATCGACCCGGCCACGGTCCATGCGAAGCTTTCCGACGGCGGATTCGACACGGTGACATTCATCCATTCGGAAACCTCCACCGGAGTCCTCAATGATATCGCCGGAGTGTCGTCCGTCGTGAAATCATTTCCCGACACCATGCTCATTGTCGATACCGTCTCCTCACTTTCCACCGTGCCGGTGGAGATGGATTCCAACGGGGCTGACGTCATGCTCGCCGGCGTTCAGAAAGCGCTCGCCCTCCCTCCAGGCCTCGCCGTGTTCGCCGTTTCCGAGTCGGCCATCGAGCGCGCCAAGGAAACTCCGAACCGCGGATACTACTTTGATTTCATCGAGTTTGCCAAGAATGCCGCCGTCAACAACACGCCCGCCACACCCGCGATCTCGCTGCTTTTCGGGCTTCAATACATTCTCGGCGAGATCCGCAAGGAAGGCTTGCAGAGGAGAATCGCCCGCCACGCGAAGACCAATTCGATGATCCGCGCGTGGGGCGAGCGCCACGGTTTCAGCTTGTTCTCTCCTGAAAACCGGAGCTCGAAAGCACTCACCTGCTTTGCCACCCCGGAAGGCTTCGACCTCTCCGGATTTATCAAAGACCTCAAGACCAAGCACAACTTCCTCATCAACGGCGGCTACGGCAAAATCAAAGGCCAGACCTTCCGGATCTCCAACATGGGCAACGAAACCGAAGCCACCATGCAGGAGCTGATCGACGCCATGGACGACGTCCTCGGGCAAAAGTGAGCCTGCCCCGCTGATCCGCTGACACAGGGCTCTTACCGGAGGGTGAAAGCAGGATTGCCGCGGACCACCCATGACTGTTTGAAAAAATCCCCTGTCCCCGGTGATTTCCGGGCGGTCCGGGAGGCATCAAAAGGAGATCGTTCCAAGGAATTTCATTCTGTCCCCGGTCCGTCATGTTGCGGTAATCCCGGACCTTATGATGGGAGGTTGACGCGCCGCTCCGCACCGGCCAGAAACTCCCGACATCGATGAAAACCCACCGTTTGCTTCCCGCCCTGCTCCTTCCTGCCCTCCTGACATTCAATACCACCAGTGCCGGTGACGCCAAATCTCCCGGGCCCGAAAAGAAGAAGAAGGAGACAGGCGCCGAAAAAAAAGGGAACGATGGCGATTGGTGCGATTGGCTGTCCGACAATCCGGGGCTGCTCTACGAAGCAAAGAAAAGCGACAACCCGTGGATCCAGGAATTGCTCATCAGCGGCCGATTCCAATACCAGCTCGGTTATGTGGACGGGACCGACGTCCGCGGAAACGACTTTCACGAAACGCACGACGAGTTCCGGCGCGCGCGACTCGGTTTGGAGATGCAGTTCCTCAAGTATTTCCACTCGGAAATCACCGGCAATCTGGTGGACGACAACCGCTTCCGCGGCGGCGGCCAGGATCTCGACTGGGGCTTCGACGACTTTGATACCCTGACGCTCACCTTCGACTTTGCCGACGCATTCTCAGGTGGCTGGTTCGACGACATCGAGTTCACCTACGGAAGGATGAAGCTGAAGGTCGGCGAGGAGGACCACGAAACGTCCCGCAAGATCCTCACCATCGAACGCTCTGCTCTCGCCGACAAAATCGGCGGAGACCAGGGCCGGCCGACCGGCTTTCTCGCGGAGCTGGAGAAAGGCGACTGGGACATCATGCTCGGGATTTTCAGCGGCGAGGTGGATGAGGTCGCCCTCGCAGGCTGGGGGGCGGGCAAGGCTTACTATACCAGCGTGGCATGGCAGGCGACCAAGGAATTCAGGTTGCTGGTCGATCACATCCAGAACGACCCCAAGGGCGGCGAAGATTTCCTCGGCTATGCCTGGGCCGTCTCTCTAGGCGGCATATACGAAGCGGACCGCTGGGGCCTGATGGCAAACCTGATCTATGGAGACAATGGCGGCGAGGCCCACGGTTGGGACGATCCGCGCAATCGCGGCGATTTTCACGGGGCGGTGCTCATGCCATGGTATTGGATCATGGAAAAGCGGCTGCAACTCGTCTTCCAATATCAATACCAGGGTTCCGAGGAGATCGAAGGAGTCCGCATCGGAAGCCGCTACGCACGCGCCAGCCAAAGCACGCCCGTCGTGGATCTCGACGGCGGCTACGGCGACAGCCACCACTTCTTCTATCTGGGATTGAATTATTACCTCTGCGGCCACAACGCCAAAATCATGGCTGGCATTTCCCACGAGGAAATGAGGGCGCGGACCGACACTTTCGACGCGACGAGTTATCTAATCGGGTTCCGGACTTATTTCTGATCGACCGGTCCAAAATCCGGCTTCCAGCGGACGGTCATCTCGAGCGCGCCGGCCGGTGTGAGAGAGGCCTCGCACCGGCCACCCAGCAAGGCCGCGCATGAACCGACGATGGAAAGCCCGAGTCCGGAATGGCCGTAGCCGGTGCGGGAAACATCCTTGCGCCAAAAGCGTTCGAACAGATGCGGCAGATCCTCCTCCACCAGGCCCGGGGCGGGGTTCTTGACCACCAGGCGGTCCGTGGCAAGCCGCACGTCGACCGAGCTGCCCTCGGGTGAGTGGGCGACCGCATTTCCGATCAAATTCCCGAGGATCGCGGAGAACAGGTCCGGGTCGGAAACAAAAGTGCAGGCCTCCACGGCGGTGACAAAGAGGATGCCGCGTTCCGCCGCCTTCGTGCCTGCCCGTGCAAGCGCCCCTGTGAGCGCTTGGTGCAGATCCATCTCGACTCTCTGCAGCGGCTGCCGTCCGGCATCCGCCCTGGCGAGCAACGAAAGCATATCTAACAAACTCTCGAGATCATCGATCACCTCCAACATTTCACCGCAACGTTCCGGGGTCGCTTCGTCCCGCCAGCGGAACCCGCTTTCGGCGAGCATTTTCAATTCGGCCAGCGGAGTGCGCAACTCGTGCGCGGCATGACTGCTAAACCGGCGCTCGCGTTGGAATGATTCCTCAAGCCGGGCAAGCCACGCGTTCAGCCCCCCCGCAACAGGAATGAGTTCCGCCGGCAGACCCGCTTCGTTCACCCGTAGGTCCAACCGCTCCGGTCCGATCGCCTGCATCTGATGGGACAAATCTCCCAGAGGCCTGAGCCCGCGGACCAGCGCGATGCGGACCAGCGGGACGGTGACCAGCAGGGTCGCCACCCCGGCGATCGAAAGCACCACCGCCAAGCCGGCGACGGTGCGGTCCAAATCACGGGTCGGGCTGGCGACCACGAGATGCAGGTCGTCGAAAAGAAACCGCTTCTTCTTTCCTCCCCGCGGCATGAAGCGCTGGACAAAGAAGCGCGCGCGCCGCCCGTCCGCCATCGTTCCGCTGTAAATCCGCGCCTGGAAGTTGTCCGGCACGTCGATCTCGCCGATCTCCGGCTCGGTCTCCGCGGCCGGATCCACCAGCGATGGGGAACCCATCTCCACCTTGCCGCTCTCACGGCGGATTTCGAAGTAGTCCCCGCTCCCGCCGAATCCTCCGAAGTCCTCAAGGGCCAACTCAATTTCGAGTTCCCCGTCATCAATTTCCGCCGCCGTCACGATCGCCCGGGCTTTCGCAACCAATGTCTCGTCGAACTGATTCGTGAGCATTTTTTGGGTTGCCAGAAAAACGAACATCCCGGCGATCAACAACAGCCCGCCGATGGCCGAACAAAGTGACGCGGTGAGCCGGCTGCGAATGGATCTCATGGCGATTCGATGACATATCCCAGGCCACGGCGCGTGTGAATGAGCGCCGGCGTGCCGGCAGGGCAGAGTTTCCGCCGCAACGAACAAATCGCCGAATCCACCGCATTGCTCAGCGGACCGTCGGCTTCCGCGTAAAGCCGTTCTTCGATCTGAGCCCGGCTGAAGACCTGTCCGGGCCGCCGGACGAGGATCTCCAACAGCGCGAATTCACGTGGGGTCAGAACGATGCTCCGGCCGTCCCGGTGGACGGATTTTCCCGCGGTGTCGATCACCAGAGGCCCCACCCGCAGCCGGGGGTCGGCTTGGTTGTAACGGCGCCTACCCAGCGCCTCCAGCCGCGCGGCGAGCTCGGCGAGAGCGAATGGTTTGGTCAGGTAATCATCCGCCCCGAAGCCGAGTCCGCGGACCTTTTCCTCGATCCCATCCAGCGCGGTCAGCAGCAGCACAGGCACATCGAATCCATCGCGGCGGAGGTCCCTGAGGATCTCCAAGCCTTCTTTGCCGGGAAGCATCCGGTCGAGCACGATCACCTCATAATCGTTCATCCGGGCCATTGCCTCGCCCTCCAGGCCGTCGGTCGCGAGATCGACGGCATGTCCCATGCGGCTCAGCGCCCGCCCGAGCGTTTCGCGCAGGCGGGCGGCGTCTTCCACGATCAGGAGGCGCATGGCGGAGGCAAGTTAACCCGGTAGGTCCTGCCGTCCATAACGGGAACATTCAATCGTCCTGCCTTCGAAGCTGATCTTTTCCAGCTCATCGAACGCTCCGCCGCGCGAATGTTCGGCGATCGCGGACCTGACCGCTTCGGGAGCGTCCTCGATGCGGACTTCGCGTTTATGAAACTCGTCGGCCGCCACCGCGCTCGCGCTTATTGAAATTCCAAGAGTGAGTGACTGAATGATAGTTGTTAGTTTCATAATGATTGTTGGGGTTGGTAACTCCGCAAGCTGTTGGGTGAATGTGATGGGATGATGACGCGATTTGAGAAATCCGCTCACCTTGCCGGGGCATAGCGGGCGCGGGTGTTTTCCGGGAGGTGAACGGAGTGCGAATCCAGCCACCGCGATGCCGCGGCCGGATCGGACTCCACCCATCGGTCCAGATAGCGGGAGAAATCTGCCGGTATCCGCAAATGAGAATTCCCGAAGCCCATCATCTCCCCGTCATCTCTCTGCGGCAGGATCGCGCCATGCATTTCTTCAAACTCCTCGCGACGCTAACCTTCCTATCCTCCCACCCCGTCCGTGCCGACGCCTCCGGCTGGAGCGCTGAGATTCTATGGGAGGATTGGACCCTCAGCGGCTTCGGTGAGACCCTCGACCTCAGCGGGATCGCCGCGTCCGGCGAGCGCCACTGTGTCATCGGCAGCGACGAGCTTCACCATCTCCAGACCGGCACCATCGACCGGTCGCGCCGCAGCATCGTGGCAGGGAACTCCGTTCCGCTGCCCACCAAGGGAAAAGGAAAATCGCCAGAGATCGACATCGAGGGGATCGCCGTTTCACGCGGGGAATCCGTCTACTATGTCACCGGTTCCCACGGTGTGGGCAAGAAGAAGGGCGACGTCCAGCCCGACCGCCACGGGGTGTTCATGGTCCCCTACGATCCGGAATCCGGTCAGATCCTGGCGGACGGGATCCGCCGCAGTTCGCTGCTGCCGTGGATCGAGGACCACTCCGAGCTTGGCCCGTTTGTCGGCCATCCTCTCCAGCGCAACGGCCTCAACTTCGAGGGACTTGCCCACGCGGAGGGCAGTCTCTGGTTCGGTGCCCGCGGACCCAGTATCGGCGGCACGGGATTCGTCATCGAAGTTTCGCCCGATGCCCTTTTCGGTCAAAGCACCGCCACGCCGAAGATCCATTCCCTTCCGGTGGGAGAAGGCCGCGGAATCCGCGAGATCACCGCGATCTCCAACGGATTCCTCATCCTCACCGGAAATGCCAGCGCCGAAGCTTCCAAGATCTTTCCAGCCTCGCTCGCCCGCGATGAGGACACAGACTTCCGCATCCATTTCTGGGATCCGAGGCAGCCGCTAGAACTCGTCCCGATCATCAGACTTCCGGAAAACGGCGGCAAAGCGGAGGCCATGCTCGTTCTGGGGGAAACCGCCCGGCACATCGATGTCCTCGTCATCCACGACGGCCTGCCCGACGGCAGCCCCACCTCGCTCCGCCTTGCCAAGCCGCAGCCGAAATGACCCCACATCCCGAGGGATTCGCAGACGTCAACCGACGGGTTTATCTGGATTCCGATCCTCTGGCCACCCACCGTTTCTTCCGCTTCACGGACGATTGGGCGGAACCCGACGGCTGGATGTTGCGGCGCGCGCGGAGTGGATCGCACCCCTCATTTTTCGGAGCGGATGGCTTGTGCGTTGATGATGAGAAGATCGGCGGATGAGCCTTCCGCGACCGTGCCGCTCACCGTGACCTCCGCGAGTTTCGCGATGCCGCCGACTCCTTCGACGGGCTCTTTGAGCACCCGGCCGTCAGCGCCCACCACCTGGATGGTGGCGATGCCGCGTTTCTTGTCTTCCTTCGAATCGCAGCAGTTGTCCCATGGAGTATCGCAGCTGTCGCCCGGAATATCATTGCACGCGGTGAGCACCGCCGGGTCGCCCAGGATGAAGGCGGCGCGGCCGTCCACGAACGGATTGGCGTTGCCCATGATCTTGCCAGCCACCGTGATTTCATCGCCGGGTTTCGCGGTGGCGCGGATCAGGTGGATGGGTTCCGCGTCTCCCGTCGGCGATGATTCCAACACTTTGGCAAGAGCCGGGCTGTGGGAGTTTGCGGTTGGGGCGGCCGCGGCGTTTGTCGCGACATCCTCTTGATTGCAGGAAGCGAGAAGAGCCGCGGTGGCGAGCAGGAGGCAGGTGGTTTTGCTTTTCATGGTTCGGTTTCAGATATGGATTGTTAGTTTCTGTCAGGACATGCGGAGAGCGGTGGGAAGCGGTGGTTTGAGGCAGCGGATCGCGGGAGGAAGCGCGCCCAAAAGTCCGAGGGCCAGCCCGGTCAGAATGCCGGCGGACGCAACGCCCTGGCCGATCTCCATGGTGAAGGCCCCGATGGAAAAGGGAACGGTTCTGCCATCGAGCAAGACCACGGCGACGACCGAGGCCAACAGGGCGCCGGTGAGGCAGGCCAGGGTGCTTTCCTGGACGAGACTCGCCAACAGCGCGCCGCGACCGAAGCCGATGGATTGCAGCGTCGCCATCTCGCGGACGCGCGAAGCGAAGGCGGCGTAGAGGGTGTTCACGCCACCGAACAGAGCGCCCGCCGCGATGAGCCCCGCGGTGATCCAGGTCATCGCCCGCAGGGGCTTGAAGAAAGCGCTCAGGCGGTCGTAGTAGTCGCTTTCCCGCAGCGCGCTCAACTCGAGATCGAGCCGCTGTTTGGCGAACAGATCCGCCTCGGTGAAGTCGGCTGGATCATCGAGACGGAGGACGACGCATGAGAGCGTCTCGCGCTTGGCGAGCACGCGCAAATCGCCCAGCGTCGCCCAGATCTCCGATTCAAGAACGGTCCCGGGGGCTGAGAAGATGCCGGAAATCTTCAATTGCTGGTCGTCCAAAGTCAGACTGCCGCCGACCTTGAGGTCGCTTTCATCGAGACCGAGTTTGCGCCAGGCAAGGTGACCCACCATGACTTCTCCGGCACCCGGGAAGCCGCCTTCCGCAAGTCTGACCTCAGGATGGACGCGCAGTGCCTGGAGGGTGACGCCGCGGAGCATCGCCTGGCTCCTCCGTCCATCCGGCAGTCCGACGTAGTTCATGTAGTGGATTTCAGCGGAAACCGCCCGGACGCCGAGGGTCTCGGAGATTCCCGCCACGCCGGCTTCCGCGATTCCGGGTGTGTTTTCGGGGACTTCGCTGCGCTGGATGCTTTCCTCGGATCCGGCACCTAACAGAATCACGTTCCGATCCGATCCCGAAGCGGAAAGCACCCGTTTCATCCCGTGGTTGATGGCGACTGACGCCATCACCAACAGCACTACCATGGCGCTGCCGCCGATGGTTTGGAGGAGCCTGGATTTCGAGCGGAACAGGTTCCGCACGGCGTATGAGAATGGAAGCATGGTGCTAGCTGCGGAGGTTTTTGACTATGGGTTGGGTCATCGCCTGGAAAGCGGGCCACAAGGAGGCGAAGATGCCTAACAACAACGCGGCGCCCACCCCGATCACGATCACCGTGGCATCCGGTTGGATGGCAAGGGTCTGGCCTTCATTTCCCAAGGTGAAACTTTGCCAGCGCAGGAAGGCCGCGGCCAGGCCGACACCGACCACGCCGCCCGCGAGCCCTAACATCCCGCCCTCGCTCAGCACGAGCCAACCGATGGCAAGGCCGGGAAATCCGAGTGTCCGCAGCACGGCGTTTTCTTTCACCCGGCCGCGGACCACCAGCAGCAAGGCATTGGCGACCAGTCCGCCCACCGCGATGACCGCGCCGATGCCGAGCCAGCGGGTAAAGCCGATCAGCTCAACCAATTCGGAGGCGGTCTCGGCGAAGAACGCCTTTTCCGGCCGGGTGTCGGTGGGTTCCTGTCCGCTGCGGAACAGTTCGTCGATGGCGGTGGCCACGGGTTCGAGCTGCTTGGATTCGGTGACTCTAACATTAAACTGCGTGACCACGCCGAGGCCGCCGCGCGAGGCTTGTTGGAGGAAAGGCAACTTCACGTAGGCGACATTGTTGTCCTGGGCGAAAGGCGATCGGAGGATTCCTGAAACCGTGACGGTGACTCCTGCCGCGTCAAACAGGTCGCCGGGTTTCAGTCCGCGCCGCCGGGCGAAGACCTCGCCTAACAGGGCTCCGTCGTCGCGCCTTTGCCATTCCTCCTGACTGCCTTCGATGATCTCGATTTCGGGCGCGAATTTCCGGAGCAGGGTGTCGGGAACTCCGCGGAAGGTGATCACGTCCAGCGACGCTCCGCAGTTGTTGACGACGATTTGCACGGGGATGACCTCGCGCACGCCTTCCACCCTGCGGATCTCGTCCGCGTAATGCTCGGGCAGACGGCTGGCGGAAGGGCAGAAGCGGTTTTCCCGATAGACCACCAGCGTGGTGTCCGCCGCCGAGGCCTCGGTCGCTTTGCCGAGCGAGCGCTGGAGGCTTTCCACGGCGGTGAAAAGAAACATGCCGGAAGCGACACCGAAAATGGTCAGGATCGAGCGCACCCGGTGGCGGATCAATTGGATCCACGCGAGCTTTAGAAGATTGATCAAGGCATTCATGAGGTTTCAAGCAGTTGGCCCTTTTCGAGATGCAGGATCCGGTCGGCGGCTGCGGCGGCTTTGGCGTCGTGGGTCACCATGACGATGGTTTTGCCATGGTCCCTCGCCAACTGGCGGATCAGGTCGAGGATGCGGACGGCGGAATCACGGTCGAGGTCGCCGGTGGGTTCGTCGGCTACCAGAAGCGGCGGATCAGCCACCACGGCACGGGCGATGGCGACGCGCTGTTCCTGTCCGCCAGAGAGCTCGGAGGGCGTGTGGTGCATGCGGTCGGTTAGACCGACGAGCGACAAGGCGGTTTCCACGCGGGCGTGGCGTTCCTTCTTCGATATCGGAGAAAGCAACAGGGGCAGTTCCACATTCTCAAAGGCGGTGAGAACCGGCACCAGGTGATAGAGCTGGAAGATGTAGCCCACATGATTTGCCCGCCACTTGGTGAGATCCCGCCGGGAGAGTTTGGCAATCTCGGTTCCAGCGATCACAAGCGAGCCGCTGGTGGGCGAATCAATGCCTGATAGAAGATTGAGGAGCGTGGTCTTGCCCGATCCCGAAGGCCCCATCAGCGCGAGAAATTCGCCTTTGGGGACATCGAGGTCGAGTGCTTCGAGAGGAGTCACCACGGTGCTGCCCTTGTGATAGCTTTTGGAAACTCCCCGGCATCGGATCATGGCTTCGTTCACGGTTCTTGGAGGGTGAGGTTGACGCGTTGGCCGTCGCGGAGGTTTTCGGGTGAAAGGACGACCCATTCCCCAGGCCGGAGTCCGTCGCTGACGCGGACGAATCCATCGCGCTTTTCGGATGTCACCCGGATTTCACGCATCGATACCCGATTGGATTCGGGATCGCAGACCCACGCGTTTCCATCTGTCACGGCGGATTCGGGAATCCAGGTGGCGATGGTGCCGGTGGCAGTTCCCGCGGTGGAAGTTCCCGCGGCGGGCATTGCCAGGAATTCCACCCGGCAGAGCATTTCAGGGCGGAGCTGGTCCACCGGATCGGTGATGCTCACCTTCGCCTGAAGCGTGTTGCGCTGGAGATCCGCCTCACCCGTGACGCGGGTCACCACGCCCTCGAAAACCTTGTCGGGAAGAAGGCTGGACCGGATTTTGGCCGCTTGGCCGATTTGCAACCCGGCGGCGTCGGCCAAGGGAACATCGACGCGGACCTGGAGCTTTTCCGGTTGATAGAGGATCGCAATGGTCGAGCTGTCGGGCTCGTCCGATTGCATCATTTTCTTCTGCCCGGGCACGGCGAGGAGCCGGAGCACGCGTCCGTCGACCGGCGCGGGAATGACGGTCCGGGAGAGCGCGAGCTTCGCCTTCTCCACTTCGATCGCAGCCGCGCGGATCTCGTTTTCCCTGACCCGGGTTTCCAATTCGAGACGTTTGATTTCCGCCTCGGCTTCGGCCGAGGTGGCGGCGGCGACAAGGAGCTGGGCTTCTTCCCGGGCGACCCGCAACCTCGCGGAGATGATGTCCTGCTCCGAAACCGCGGCGGAGGAAAGGTTCTCGAAACGGGCCAACCGGTCCGCCGCTTCGTCCCGCAGGGTTTTCGCGGACTCGGCCATGGCCTCGGCTCCCTCGAGTTTGGTCCGCGCAGTCCCGATGGCGGCGAGATGGGCATCGCGGACTGATCGGAGCGTTTGGTGGCTTTGCTCCGCGGTGTCCAGGTCCAGCCGGACATCTTCTGAGATCAGGGTCGCGAGAGGCTCGCCCCTTTTCACCGCCTGGCCTTCGAGCACATGGACGACGTCGATGACGCCATTGATCAGCGAAGTCGCTTTGATCGGAAGAGGGTCGGGCTCGATCCAGCCGCTGGCTTGGAACAAGAGGGTGCCGCCGGTGGCAGCCGTGGCGCCGGATGCGGCCGGGGAAGACTCGAAGTTCGTGGCCAGCACGGAGGCCACCTCCACCTCCCGAGCGGGTAGCAATCGGTCGCGGAACAGTGCCAAAAAGAGTAGCGCAAATCCGGCGGCGATGGCCGCGGGAATGATCCATGCGGGGACGCGCCGAACCGGCATCCGTGCCGCTGGTGCGCGGGAAAGGGAATCGAGCGATGGAGATTGGTTCATGGGAGTCGGAGATCAGGGAGGATGCAGACCCGGTGCCGGGTCTGCGACTCGGCCGCACCCACAGGGCGCGACCACGGCGGCCATGGCCGCTCCTACAATCTCCAACAACCGATCACCGCGCGATACGCGGCCGCTGTGGCGGGACCCCTGATCGGTCCGGATCGGGAGAGCGCCCCATGATTCAACGGGGGCACCACCGGAGGGGTATGGAAAAAGTCCACAGGCAGATCCGCCACGGCCGCAGCGGGCAGTTCCACCGGCTGCTGGGGCGCGGGCGAGTCCGGCAATTCCTCAAGATCGAGACAACATGGATCGGGTTGCCCCGTGCCGCGGCTACAGTCTCCACAACATTTGGAATCGGATTGGGACGGACCGAACCCTAGATCCAGCAGGCAGATCCGGACAGGCGATGCCGACGCGGGAACCATGATTCCCACGCAACACAACAACAGGATTGCCAGCATTTTTCGCATCGAGCACTCCCACTCTCCGATCTGAAATCCGTTGGTCAAGGGAATACCCGCGGGACGCCGTGGGCGCGTGGGCGGGAACGCGGAAGTTGTGCTTGTGATCAGGTCCGCGATCCCCAAGGTCGTCGATCATGTTCCGAAGTTCCCGCATCATGATGGCATGCCTCGTCTGGCTGTGCACCGCCGGATGGTGCTCGGCCCAAGGCTGGGTGCAGGTGATGAAGGATGAGGGCCGGGTCGCATTTCTTTATCCGCCCAAACACGTCCGGGTGGACTTCCGCACGACCCACACCTTCTCCGTGGGCGTGGAAGGCACACCGCCGCTGAGCTACCAGTGGCTGCACACCCGCAACGGCCAGACCTTGGAAATTCCGGGGGCTACCGGCGCGGAACTGACACTGGAGAACATCGGCTCGGATGATGTCGGAACTTACGCGGTCCGCGTCTCCAACGGCGCCGGCGCGGTCATTTCCGAAGCGGCGGTCCTCGGCGCGGGAAACCTCCGGTCGCCGCGGTTCGGCGCGGACGATTTGCTGGTGCTCCACGGCAATCGCCTGCGCCATTACAACGCGGTGCTCCAACTGAAGGACGAGTGGGAAGTGCCGTTGCCCGACGATCCGCAGGTGACCCCCATCTACGGCACGGGCGACGTGGCGGTCGACCGTTTCGGCAGGCTGCATGTGCTGGTCAGCCGGCAGAACTACGGCCGCCCCGGCCACCAGGGCTACATCGCAACTTTCGACCCGGAGTTCGACCTGTGGTTCCACTCGCCGCTCATCGGCGACAAGCCGGTGGCTCCCGCCAGCCGCGGCGATCTGGCCGTAAGCGGCAACTGGCTGCTTTGCGAAACGGCGCGGGTCAACCTGATCGATTTCAGCTGCCACCCGTGGCCGGCGTTCGACGGCGACATCCTCGATGAGTGCGCGGTCGACCTGCAGGGCAACATCCTCGTGGGCTTTCGCAGCGGCCGCGTCCTTGTCTTGGATCCGGAAACCTTTGAGGTGCTACATCGCCGGGAGACCGGGGTGTTTCTCGACGCACTGGCGGGCGACCAGCAGGGCAACCTGTTTTTCGCCGATCAGAGTGGCCGGGTCGGACACGTCCATCGATATGGGGATGCGATCACTTGGGTTGAAGCCCCGCCCGGGTTCTCCGGGTTCACCGACATCAGCGTGCGAAAAGACGGCCGCGTGGCGGTCGGCACACGCGACAAGATCTGGTTCACCGGCCGGACGCTCGGAGCCGGCCACATCATCGAGATGACCGGAACCGGGCTGACCACCTACACTACCTGGACCACCCGAATCGACTCGCCCCGGCCCTCGCCGAATCGGGACTTTCCAGCGTTCCCCCCAACGGTCGCCGAGGATGGGTTCTTTGCCCACCGATTCGAATTCGAGCACCCCGATCCGGACGCGCGCCTGACCACCCTAGGCCCCCTGCCGCGATGGTTGTCCCACGGCCCGGAATCGACCGTCAGCGGCACGCCCCTGCAGCGGGACGTCGGCCGGTTCTTTATTGTCATCGCGACCCGCGACCAATTCCGCGGCACGCTGTTGACGCTGGTCCAGAGCGAGGTCACGGAAGTGAACGATCCGCCGGTCGCCACCGGTCGCGGCGTGATTTCGGGCAATGAGGACGAGGGGCCCTACACCTTTGGACTGACGTCCCTCTTCACGGATGAGGAAACGCCTGCTGACCAGCTCGTTCACCGCGTGGTGGATACCGGCGGCACCCTGCTGCTGGAGGCCACCATCGAAAGCGGCGTGCTGACAATCCACCCGCGGAGGCACGCCTTCGGCACCACGGTGGTTTCAGTGGAAGCGACCGACGCAGGCGGCCTCAGCGTCATCGGCACCATCGACGTGAACATCCATCCGGTGCCGGACCCACCATTCTTCATCCGTCCGGTCAGCGACCTGAACGCGGGCCCCGCAGGTGCCCGCCAGCAGCTCGATCTGGGCGCCTTGGCCGCCGATCCCGATCCGGGCGACACCCTCACCTGGCAGTTGACCCGGAATTCCAAGCCGACGATCTTCAACAACTTTGAACTCGATCCGGAAACCGGGGTCCTGAAGGTGGAATTCGCCCCCTATGTCAGCGGCACCTCCAGCATCACGGTGGAGATTGCAGACGCCCTCGGTGCCACCGCCGAAACCACCTTCCTCGTTATCCTTCCCGATCTCCCGCTTCCGGAGCTGCAACCGGGAGCCGCGCCGGTCCTCAACCGCCAGACGGGCCTCTACGAGCACACGGTCATCGTTACCAACCCCGGTGCACGCGCAATCGCCGGCTTCGACCTGGCGGTCGCCCGTTTGCCCGCGGACGTCACGGTCCACAACGCGTCCGGCGGCGGCGAGGGCAGTTGGGACGTCCACCACCGGCACCCGCTCGCCGCCGGCGCTTCCGCGACACTCATCCTGGAGTATTACGTTCCCGGCCGCGGCGCCGCCTTCGAGCCGGAGGTGTCGGCGAGCTTGGTGACGGAACCGGAAACCGATCCCGCCGCAGGGGCTCCTGGCCTCGCGGTCGACCGCTGTGAGTTGCTGCAAGACGGTCTGCTCATTGAATTCACCGCAATCCCCGGTCGCCACTATGAAATCCAATACTCCGACGACGCGAGCGGTTGGAAGCTCTCGCCGGCGAACATCCGCGCCGCAGGCAACCGCGTGCAGTGGATCGACCGCGGCCCGCCCGCCACCGATTCGCCTCCCGGCGAAAAAGCCTCCCGCTTCTACCGCGTGCGCGAAATCCCCATAAACTGAACTCCCATTGAACATGACGCTCTCCCGCCCGCTTTGCTTCACCGCATCGCTGCTCCTGCCATCCCTCCCGGTCTCAGCGGGCGGTTCCAAATCCCCTGCCCCCTCCCCTCCGTCCGGCGGCGACTGGGAGTTCTCCATTTCCGCCGGCCCGGCCTACCGGAACGTCGGCAGGATCGCCATCCAAGGCGGCTACCGCAGCGGCGGGCTGGCGTTGCCGTCGTTCGTCGGCGCGGACTCCCTCACCACACCTGCGATCGGCGAAACGGATCTCCCTTTTGACCGGCAATACAACGACGGATTCGTGAGGCAGGACCCGGGCACCGCGGGAGACGGCTCGACGTGGAACTGGGGCTATGACAATGCCAGCCAGGTCCAGAACGGCGAACTCGTCTACCAGGCCACCGGCTTCCAGAGCATCCGCGGCGATTCGCTCAGCGCACCCGCCACCGGCCCGTCGCCGCGCCGCGACCTCGAGGGCATCGCGCCGCACCTCCAGTTCGACGCCCGCAGCCCGCACCGCATCGGCCCGTTCCGCGTCGGCTTCACCGCCGGACTCGACTTTGTCAAAACCGACCGTTCGCTCCGTTTCTCCAACTTTTCCGCCGGACAAACCCGCGACGACTACCGCCTCGACTACGAGGACCGCTATGATCTGGCCGGTGTCATTCCCCCGCTGGCGCCCTATCAGGGTTCCTTCGGCGGCCCCGGACCGATCATCAGCAACCTCCCCGCGGCGAGAGCAATGACCCCGGTCCTCATCGGCACCGATACCGCCGATTTCTCCAACGCGGTTTCCTCGTCGATCGATCTCAACGCACTGAGCCTGAACCTCGGGCCCACGCTCGGCCTCCAGCGCGGCCGCTTCGACTTTGCCATGTCCGCGGGATTCACCTTCAACATCTACGACTGGGAAGCCCGCCAGGATGAATCCCTCAACGTCACCACTCCGGCCGGGACGGCGGAGATCGCCCGCTGGTCGGAAAGCGACCACGGGGTGAAATTCCGTCCGGGCGTCTATCTCCAGGGGCAGGCGGGCTGCGCTCTCACGGAAACCATCGGACTCAGCGGATTCCTCCGCCTGGATGCCGCGAAAAGCTTCCGGGTCGGCGCCGGCCCCACGACCTATGAAGTCGACCCCTACGGCGTCACCGCCGGCCTAATGCTGCGTCTCGCTCTGCCATGACGTCGTCTGGTCCCACTCCTGCCACCATCCTCCTTCATTCCCCGTGCCATCCAAAACTGCCGGTTTCCTTTCCCTGGCCACCGCCCTCCTGCCGCTGACCGCAGCCGCGGACAAAATCGAATCAGACGGTGATCGCATCCGTTTCCCCTACAATGGCGACGGTCCCTACTCAGGCGGCCACGCGATCATAGGGGCTCGGGCACGCGGCGCCCTGACGATCCGCGACGGCGGCGAATTGGATGTCGACAGTGCTTCCTTCGGCTACTTCGCGGGCGGCTCCGGACACCTCGCGATCGACGGCAGCGGTTCGAACCTCACCAGCAGGGGCGCCTTTACGCTCGCACAAAGCGGCACCGGCAGCCTGTTGGTCTCCAATGGGGGGCACTTGGTTTCTCTCGCGGGCATTGTCGGCTATGCGGGCCGGGCGACGGCCCGGATCCAAGGTCCCGGCTCCCGCTGGGAAATCGGAGACTTCGGCGCGGTGGGTCTCTACTCCCACTCCGAGCTGAGCGTCGAGCGCGGTGCGATCGTGCAGGTCGGGGGAAACTTCGAAACAGGCGGTGGATCACTGGGACGCGGGGAGGTCACGGTGCGGGACAAAGCAACGGAGCTGGCTGTGAACGGGACCTTCCATCTCGGCGTGTTCGGAGTGGCAACCCTACAGCTTCTGGATGGAGGGGTGGCCAAGGTCTCGGGGTTGAGCCTGGGCACCCGCGGCGGGAACGGCCGAATTTGGATGGCTGACGGCACGCTTGCCTGGAAGGGGGACCGGCGGAACGAACTTGCGGCGCTGCGGGCCGCAACCTTGCTTTACAACGGAGAGAACTGGGAGCCGGCCGGTGAGAGGTTCACCGCGACCTATGTCGCTGCAAGTCCGGATCTCCCGCCGGTGTCGCCCCAGGATTTCGCCGACTTCGAGGGATACACGCTCTTCCGCGGCGGAGTTTCAACCGTCAGGCTCTCGGCGAAACTGCCGCCGCCGACGGGCGGCTTGACCGTTTCACGACAAACCGGCTTGTTCGAGATCACGGTACCAGTCCGCAACCTCTCCGCCAACGCAGTCAACGGCTTCCGCCTGCACGCCGATATCGGACCTTATTTGGCGGAAACTCCGGACCTGCGGCTCGCCAACGCCACGGATCCCGCGGGCGGAGGCAGCTATGTCGAGCATGCCCATCCCGTGGGCGGCGGTGCGGAGGTGTGGGTCACTCTGGTCTTTCAGACTGGCACCCGCGAGCTTCCGCAGCCCTTCCAGCCTGCGCTGGAAGTAGAGGCCCTCTCTGAGTCGCAACCTGCCAATGCGGAAGGCAAGGGAGTCCACCCGAAGATGCTACCACTCGGGGATGGCGCCCTTCTGCTTGAGTTCCCATCGGTTGCGGGGCGCTGGTACCGCGTCCGCTATAGCCCGGATCTCATCCAATGGCGCGAATCCGCGACGCCGGTAAGGGCCGGGAGCAACCGCGCGCGCTGGATCGACCGTGGCCCGCCGTTCACGGACATCCATCCACGCTCCGCCCCTACCCGCTATTACCTCGTCGAGGAGATTATAGGCATGTAAGGGTTATGCGGCGGATTGCCAGCGGGTGGCGAGCTGCAGGAGCTCGGCGTTCCGGGGTTCGGGGGCGTGAGGACCGAAGTACTGGGATTCCAGTAGAGCGATTTCGGTATCGAGCTCGGCGCGGGAAGGTTCGGAGAGCGCTTCGCGGTCGCGCAGGCGGCGAAGGAAGCCGAGGACCGTGACCGGCGTGATGGACGAAGGGAGCGGCAGCGCTTCTGACACCACGGCGAAGGGACGTCGACGCTTGCGGGCGATCCAGGTGCCGCCCGCGCCGAGCACTGCCACGGCCAATCCTGCGGCGAGCCAGGGGGTAGGGCTTTTGCCGCTGCCATCGAGCGCGATCTCACCTTCGACGGGCACCAGATCGACATCCGCATAGCGCTGGAGGACGAACCCGTCTTCCTCCACGGTATCAACCTTGGCGGTGGGAAAGCGGAACTTCGCGGGCAGCGTGCCGCCCGGTGGTTTCAATTCGATCCGCCACTCGCGCGTGGATACGGGCGAAAGGTCATCGGAGGCACCATCGAGTTCGGCGATCTGGATACCTTTGTCTTCGATGAGTCCGGGTTCGAGTCCGTCCCAATTGATATCTAACATATCCGGCAGCGGCGGGACCAGTCCGTTTGCGGTCGCTTTGACTTCGAGAAACAAACTGCCTTCCTCATCGAGGCTGCGGTCGTCGAGGGTTTGTGTGATCCGGAGATCGCGCCAGGGTCGGGGGGCGGGATCGCCGGAGGCGTCGATGGGGATTTCCGGGGAAGTGATCGGGAGCACGACATATCCGGAGGTGTCCATGAAATCGAGATCGATCTTGAGCGGCGGTATGCGATCGATTTGCGGGCCCTTCGGTTTCAGAAGGAAATAGGCATATGGAGTGAGCCGCCAGCCGAACTCGGGATCGGTGCGGGATTCGACTTTCTCGCCGTGAAAAGTTAGGGAAACAATCTCGAAATGCTCTTCCAGTGCGGCACGGGCGGCTTTCTCGAACTTGTCGCGGTAGTCTTCCGGCGGGCGGCCGAAGTTGAATGAATATTGGGCGTTGGTCTGATTCTGGAGGTAGCGCTGGAATCCTCCGGCCTCGCGTTCGATCTCGCGGGTGTGACGGAGATTCACATGCAGGCCGAAGGGCGAACCGGTGCCGACGCGGTCGGAGCCGTCGATGCGGGTGCTGAGTTCGATTTCGGAGACGAGATCGCGGTAATAGGCGAAGACGTCGCTGGCGTCGCCCATTTCCTTGCGGTCGCCGACGATGAGAGTGGCTCCTTCCAAATAGCGGAGCTTGAGATCGGGTGAGACATTGGCGAGGCGGTTGTTGAGCGTGGTGGCCATGGCCTTGAGGTGGCGTTCCGCACATTCGTCAGGGAGGCTTTCCAGAGCCGTTCTGATCTTGGCATATTCGCCGGGGCTGGGGACGTGATGGTTCTTCAGCGCTTCCAAGCTGGGAGATCCGAGCGCGGCGAAGAACCATGTTTCGAAAACTTCGGCGGATTCCTCATCGGGATCGGGCAGCGGCAGGGATTCCGCGTAATCCGCGGCGGATGCGGCGAGCGCTTCGAGCGATTCGCGCTTGATCGCCGAATGATCGGTGTCCGGAGAAAGCGTGCTGCGGTAGTTGCTCTCCTCGAAGCCGAGCGCGGCAAGCTGATAGGAAAGCCGCCATGACTCCGCGGGTTCCTTGGAAAGCGCGCTTGCGAGAACCATGGAGGCCGCCTCGTAGCCTTTGAAGATCTGTTCCTGGAGTTCCTTGTCGCGGCGGTTCGTTTGATAGGCCTGCTGCAGTTTCGGATCCGGCCAGAGGCCCGCGAGATTCAGGCGCATGCGGGAAACGAGGGTGGAAAGGGTTTTGGAATCGAGGACATCGGTGGCGCCAAACACCGACTCGACCGACTCGACCCGCCAGACCTCGGCTTGGCTGTGGCAGGTGATGAAAGCATCGGCGAATTCCTGATGAAACGACTCGTCGAGGCCGAGCTCGCGAATGCCTTTCACGAGGGCGGCGAGTTCGATCAAATTGCGCTCCTGTTTCGAGCGGGTCAGCGGAATGGAGCCGGCCTGATTGTTATACCCATAGAAATACATGTATCTCGAACGATAGTCCTGATCTTGGTTCGGGTTATGGTTCTCCGACCATACCTTGATGACTTCGCGGACCATGGAAACGGCATCCTCCGGGTGGGTGGCGGCGAGGGTTCTGATGATGGGCAGCGCGGCGTCCTCCTCCTTCACTTTCAATAGCAGCCGGGCGGTGGCGCTGAGGCATTGGTGGCGGGTGGTGAAACCGACAACGGCGAGCCAGGCCTCGTCCGGCTGGCACTCGAGCATCTCGCTGGAGGAGATCGGTCGTGTGCCGTCGCCCTGGAAGTTCACGTCCGGTCTTACGAAAAATGGATTCCCCCACGGATCGTACTGCTGGACCATGCGCCGCGAATTGCTTTGGTCCTTCGCTTGGGTGACGCCGGCCTCGTGCTGCCATTGGCGGGCGAAAAGGGTGAGGATTTCCGACCACGCGGCGGGATCGACCGCCGAATCCAGCAAGGCGCGGACGGCGGCGTGCTGGAGGCGGAGTTGTTCCAGGCGCACGGATGCATCCGGGTTTTCCTGGTTGTGGGCGGTCAGCGTGCCGAGCGTGGCCAGCAGCTCCAGTCCAGCGCCTTCGGGGTTGGCGAAGGTTTTCTCGATCCACTCGCGGCCGCGCTGGTCGCCGAGTTCGGGGATGAGTGACAGCGCGCGGAAGAGGGCCTCCGCGCGATCTTGTGGCGGCGCCTTTTCGTCTGTTAGGAAGGAGGTCGAGAGTTCCCATGCCTGCGGGATGGCATCCGGACCGGCGGCTTCGGGATTCGTCTTTGCGAAGAGCGCGCGGTGTCGGGCGATGAGGTTGATCGCCGGGTAGTCCGGCTTTGCCTTCGCCTCGGCGAGATCGGGGAGAAACGGCGCGGCTTGTTCGACCAGGCCGATCTCTAACAAGAGATTCGCGGCGCGGCGGCGGTCCGCGGCTTCCTTGCCGCCGAAGTGGCGGATGCCGGCTTCGAGGGCGGTGAAAAACTCCTGCGGCGGGACCGGATCCTTCGGCAGAAGCTTCGCGAGGAGTTTCAGGGTTTCCTCATCCGGTTCTTTCGGGGCGGCGGCGGCGAGGCCGAGCCAATCACCGGGCGGGAGAAACGCGGGCTGGGTGTGGGGTTTCGCGCCTTGCGTCTGCAATTCCGGATCCGGATTCATGGCGGTGGGTGCGACGATTTTGGCGACCACCCCATGATAAACTTTCGCCGCGATTCCTTCCGGCAGGTTCGAGAGGTAGGTGCCAGCTTGCTCCCAACGACCGAGAACGACATCCCGGGCGAAGGCCTGCGCTTCGGCGGCCTGGCGTTGTTTCAGTTGGTCCGGCGTCGGTTCTCCGGCGGGCTCGGCCGGCGGTTCCTCCTTCGGCAGCCGGGCCTCGGCGAGGCGGACGGCGAGGATGCCGGCGGGGCTGCGGTCGATCTTCAGCTCGTTGATGAGGCCGAGCTGCTGCTGCTCTGGGGAGACTTCCTTGGGGCCGCGGCTTTTCTCGATGAGTTGCCGCAATTGGTTGAAATCGATGTCCTGCGCGGTCGCGGGAAGGGTTGGGATGGCAAGACCCAACAGGGCCGCACGAAGTACAGGGAAACGCATGGCCGGGGGAAAGTGCGGGGATTTTTTCAGGAACCTTCGCCGTCGATCGGCTTGCCGGCGCTGGCACCGCGGACGTCCTGCGGTTTTTCACCGGGCTTTGTGGAAGGCTTCGTGCCGTTGCACTTGCCGGATTTGCAGCCGGAGCATTGCTTGGGAATCGGCAGGCCGTAGAGGTCGGCGGGGTCCATCCGGGCGAGGCGGATGGCTGCCTCCAGCTCATCCGCGTGGCGGCCGGCTGCGACGGTCTCACCGGCGGCGGTGGCGCGTTCGACGAGCAGCTTGCGCTCCTGGCGCGCGGCCTCGATTTCCGGTTCCCACTCGGAGTCCGGAAGGCCCTCGAGTTTCATCAGATAGGTCATGTAGAAACGGGACGTGGCCAGCGCGGCGAGCGAGTCGTCGCGGAGCTTGGGATCGGCATCGGGATCGGCTTGGAGTTCCGCGGCGAGGGCGGCCAGTTCCTCACGGGCTTGCGGCAGCGAGGCGTCCAGCATGCGGGCTTTCGCCAGTTCCAGGCGGATGGCGCGGGCCCGGGCGGTGTGGCCGTCCGGCAAGGTGGCCAGCGCGGCTTCGTAACCGGCGATCGCCTCGGTCCACGCCCCCGACGCGACGTGACCTTCCGCGGTTTCGAGGAGGGCGGCGGTTTGATCGACGGCCATTCCCCCCGGCCCGGGCCGTAGTGGTAGGCGACCAACCCGAGCGGAAAAAGGCACCAGAGCGTGAGGATGAGGATTTTCATGGCAATCGGTTGAGCGTCTTAGCGGATTCGAAGACGGATGGGAAGAACTCGTTTCGGGAGTTTCCAGGGTGAAAGGTTCACCGGGCGACGAATCCCGCAGGGATCCAGCCGATCGCCGCGGGCGTACGGACAAGAAGCCAAGCGCCGTGTTCTTCTGTCACCTGGATCGGCTCGTCCGCCACGACCGCAAGCTCCGTGCCATCATATACTGCCGCGCGTCATGATTTGTGAAATGGCGAAGCCGCAAAGGCAGGGACCGATCTCCGAGCGGTCCGGCGCGTGGCGCGAGAATGAAAAAGCGAATGTGCGGCGCGCTGGCTCCATTCATTCGCGGATCATTCG
>JBBSJY010000042.1:0-27252 GCA_038256845.1 Verrucomicrobiales bacterium
CCGGTCCCCCGTAGGATGTGGACCGGTGGAGGCGTGGTGTCCTTGTTTCTCTGTCCTTGTTTCTCCGGGAAAACCACAAAGAAAAACCCCATGATCCGTCCCTTCGCACTGCTGCTTCCTTTATGGTCGCTTGGCCTCGCCATTTCATCCGCACGGGCCCAGACGGCGCATCCACTGCAAGCCGGGCTGGTGGAGGCGCTCGAGGAGGCCCGGCCGTTGGGGGTCGAGACTCTCATGAAGGGGCCGGAGTCCGTGTGGGACCAGTTCATCTTCTGGGCTCCCAACAACGATGGGAAAACCTGGGATGTGTTCTTCATTTACTCCCCCAACTACATGGGGCCGCATGAGGTCTATATACTGGACACCGGGACAGGCGCGCTGAAGCGCCAGACGATCGAGCGGGGCTTCATGTTTCACATGATCGACCGAATGATGATCGACGGGAAGTTATATCTAAAGCCGCACGTCGAGGGCCGCGATGGCGAGGCCATTTTTACCTATGATCCTGACAGGAACGAGCTGATCTACGGCGGCCGGCCACTGGGGCCTGACATGGAGAATTTTGGCGGGAAATGGGTCATTCAGGACGGAATGCTGCACGGGTTCGGCCGGGTGCGGGGAAAGGATGGGGAACCGGATCGGTATGCCGCTTATCGGATTGAGCCAAAGACTCTGACAGGCGAAACCTTCAGCCCGATTGGTGAGGTTCATGCCAACCACGACTGGACCTATACGTCCCTGCACAAGGACGGCGATTGGCTCTATGCCAAGGTCGGCAAGGCTCCGTGGCGGCTGTGGGGATACAATTTAGCCACCGGCGAGGGGAAGATGATCGTCGAGACGGAGGTTTTCGAGGGAAACCACCGGACAATCCACGTGCGCCCGCTTGAAGCTGTCGGCGGCTTCCAGATCGATGTGGATCGCCCCGCAGGCGGCGGAGACGGTAGCTATTGGTTGAAAGACGGCGATTTGACGCGGAAAGACGGAGAAGTCCCGCCGTGGAGCGACAAACCGGTGGCCTCCACGAGACACCGCCCGGGCCTGCCGTTCCCCAAGCCGGAAATGCGCCGCACACCACCCGACGCGGACGGGAGTGTCGAAGTGACGTGGCGCTTCGCGAGGGAGCCGGAGGCGGAGTGGAAAAGCGTGAAGTTTGATGTGATCCGCCATCCGCAACCGATCCGCCGGATGGTGCCGCTGCCCGGCAACCGGCTCTTCGCGCTGGCGGAAAGTTATGGTCAGGCGGTCCTGCTGGATATTGAGAAAAGTGAGCGCAAACCGCTCGGGCAAACCATGTCGGTCTATTCGATGAACTCGCGGGACGCGACGGTTTACATGAGTGGATATGCTGGGGCGCAGATATGGAAATACGATACCGATCTTCCGTGGAACGTCCGTGACAAGCCGAGGGACATCGGCGATGGCGCGACTGAAAACGATGGTGGAGCGGACAATGAAAAATCCGGCAGCAATCCGCGCCAGGTGGCCAGGCTCCAGCGCGAGACAAAGATGCAGAATCCATGGGGCGGCACGGTCATCGGCGGCGATGGCAAGGTGTATACCGCCGGTTGGATCATCCGCGTCGGCAACGGCGGGGCGCTGGGATGGTGGGATCCGGGAACCGGAGAAAGCGGCGGACTCACCGATCCGTTTTCCGCCTATCCGATCTATTGGATGTGCGGTGTGGGCGATGGCGAAGCGGAGAACCGATATCTCGCGCTTTCTACAAAAACCACCAAGGACGACAAGAATCCGGATTACACGCCGGAGCAGGGAAAAGTCTTCATCTTTGATACGCGGCGCCAGCAAGTCGTCCGCGAAATGGTCCCGACAACGGTGGGCTCTCACGGTCCGGTCATCGAGGCCGTGCCCGGCGTCGTGATGGGATTTTCCCGCAGCCCGAATGGTGAGGGCGGACTTTTCTGGGCGAACGACGTGGCAAGCGGCAAAGCGCTCTGGAGGCGCCCGCTGCCCGCGCCTCCGGTGACGAATTTCTCGACGATACGCCGGAACGATTCTCCATCACGGGCCCGATGGAAAAATTTGGACGTTTTTCGACAAAACACTCGTGAAGGTCGATCCGCGGAACGGCGAAGTCGAAGTGGTGGGAACATTGGGCGACAGCAATATCGGCCAGCTCTCCTTCATGGATGGAAAGGTTTATCTCGCGGGCGACACCGTCCTGCGCAGGATCAAGCTGGAGAACCCGTGAGGTTCATGGCGAGCCGGCGCTGAAATCAAACTCGGGCTCCGCGGGCTTTCCCCATTGCCATCTGATCCGGGCCGTTCCCGGAGGTCAATTTGCATCGGAGGCGGCGGACAGGCCGGAAAGAGGGGGCCATGGGGCTTCGTTTACGGACACATGATTTTCCGATTTCTTGTGTTTCCGTCCATCGCCCGCGCGTCTGCTGTTGCTCTTCTTGTGGCGCAAGCCGGAGCCGGCCCGCTGGTCATCCGTGTGGGGGCGGAAGGCGGGCCGGCGGATCTTCCGGCGGCGCTGGAAGCGTTGAAGGCCGCACGGGCGGAAGACGCTGGTCGCGGGGTGACGGTGGAGCTACCGGACAGGATCTTCCGGCTGGAGAAGCCGCTGGCAATGGATGCCATCCATGGCGGCACCGCGGAGGCTCCGGTGGTGTGGAAAGCGGCGGAGGGCGCGCATCCGGTGGTGAGCGGCGGCGGGCCGATCACCGGCTTCCGGCGAAGTGACGGCGGCCTGTGGGAGGTGCGGCTGAAAGCGGGGACACGCTTCGACCAACTGTGGGTGAACGGCCGCCGGGCGACCCGCGCCCGCTATCCGAACGAGGGGTTTTTCAACCCGTCGGTGGTGGCGGAAGAGAAGATGAGTGAGGAAATGGCGCGGCAGACGGTGACCGTTCCGAGCGAGGACCTTGCGCCACTGGAGGGGCTTTCCCGTGAGGAACTCACGCGTGTCCAACTGCTTGCGTATCACAAGTGGGACAACACCCGCCGGTTTGTCGAGACCGTGGACCACGATGCCGGGACCCTCAGCGTGGTAGGCCAAGCCATGAAGCCCTGGAACAACTGGGATCATGCGACGGGGATCGTGCTGGAAAATTTCCGCGCCGCGCTGGACTCCCCGGGCGAATGGTTTCTCGCGGAGGACGGGCTGCTCACCTACATGCCGCGCCCGGGCGAGGAGCCGGAACATTCCGAGGCCGTAGCTCCGGTGGCACCGCAACTCCTCGTTCTCCGGGGGACGCCGGATCAGAAAATCGGGCATCTGAGATTCGAGGGAATCACGTTTCAACATACCGGTTGGGTGGCGCCATCCGACGGATTCTCACCCCAGCAAGCCGCCGCAAGCATCGAGGGCGCCATCCAGGCGGAGCATGCCGAGCACGTCGTCATTGAAAACTGCCGGATCCAGCACACGGGCGGCTATGGACTCTGGTTCCGCCGTGGCTGCACCGACAACCGGGTGCTCCGCTGTCATGTTCATGACTTGGGCGCGGGCGGCCTGCGGATCGGGGACATGAGACAGGATGGCGGCGAAACGTCTCGCAACACGCTGGAAAACAACATCGTTCGCAACGGCGGCCATGTTTTTCCTTGCGCTGTTGCGGTCTGGATCGGCCACAGTGGCGACAACCGCGTCTCACACAACGAGGTCAGCCATTTCCCCTATACCGGCGTCTCGGTCGGCTGGCGCTGGGGCTACGAGAGCAGCGCGGCGAAACGCAATATTGTCGAGCACAACCACATTCACCACATCGGCGACGGCCTGCTCAGCGACATGGGAGGCATTTACACCCTCGGCCCATCGCAAGGCACGGTGCTGCGTCATAACCACATCCATCACATCACCTCATACAAATATGGCGGGTGGGGCCTCTATACGGACGAAGGCAGCACCGGAATCCTGATGGAGAACAACCTCGTCCATCACACCACCACAGGAGGTTTCCATCAGCATTACGGCAAGGAAAACGTGGTCCGGAACAACATCTTCGCCTTTGCCCGCGATCACCAGATTCAGTTCACGCGGCCGGAGGAGCACCTTTCCTTCACGTTCACCGAAAACATCGTCCTGTGGGAGTCCGGTGGTTTGCTGGGCGGTGGCGGCTGGGATTCCGGGAAGGTGAGGATGGATCGGAATCTCTACTGGCAGACGAACGGGGAGGAACCCAGTTTTGGCGGGAAAACTTTGGCACAATGGCGGGAATCCGGCCGCGATATTCACTCGAACGTCGCCGACCCGCAGTTCGTGGATGCGGGCGGCGGAGATTGGAACCTCCAGCCCGATTCTCCGGCCATGGCTTTGGGATTCAAGCCCTTCGAGACGCGCGCCGGCGTGCGGGGTGACCCGGATTGGGTGAACCTGGCCGCTGCATCGCCCGAGGGTCATTGACTCAAGTTGAGTGAGCGGTCGCGCGCCACCGGGAACGGAGCTACGTTCGGAGATGAAGGCAGCCACCCTGCTTCTGACTCTGGCGCTTCCGGCGATTCCCGCCGGAGCGGCGACCGAGTACACGACCGACAACGCCTCGCCGGGCACCCCGCCGGCGGATTGGACCCCCTCGCCAGTCGAGGAGGAGATTCGATGGCACTTGAACCGCGGCCGCTTCAACTCCCCCGCCGAGAACCTCGAAAGGGGCAGTGTCTACCCGGCGCCGGCCCTGAGTTCCGGTCCGCTGGCACCCCACTACAGTCTCACCGCCGCGACTCGCCGGCATTCGGAGGACCTGGCCCGCAACAATGTTTTCCAGCACGCCACCGTCACCGGTAGCCCGTATTACAATCCGGCCACCCACCCGAAACCGAGCCTCCGGATGATGTACGAGGGCTATACCGGCGGGACGTCCTTTTCGGAGAACGTCACTGCCGGCCGGGACACGGCGCTCGCCGCCTACCTTAGCTGGTGGCACAGCGCGCCTCACCGCGACGGGATGTACGATCCCACCAAAAGGGAAATCGGCATCGGCCACCACTTCCTTGCCGGGTCCCGATACGGCCATTATCACACCATGAATCTCGCCACTCCGGGCAGCCGGCACCTTTTCACAGGCACCGTGTTTCAGGATACGAACGGCGACCATGTATACAACTCGGGCGAAGGGCGCGGCGGCGTCCGGGTGGAGCTTCGGATCGAAGGAAATGCCCATTCGCATTTCGACAATTCCACCAACGTCGGCAGCTTCGCGATTCCCATCGAAACGATTCCCGCCGGCAGCACGGTGGAAGTTTGGCTCACCCATACCGGCACCCGGCCGGCCGGTCTGTCCATTCCCGTCAATCACGCCACCCTCCGCGCGCTCGCGCTCGCACCCGGCGAGCCGTGGATCTGGGGTCGGTTCTCACAACCGGCGGCAGCCGTGAATGTCGGTTTCCGCAATCTGACAGTGATCAACGAGGCGGCTCCCTTCCTTCCGCTGGTGACCATCAGCTTCCGGAACGGGATCGTGAATCTCACCTGGCCCTCCCGCCCGGGCCATCTCTACCAAGCCCAGTGGTCGGACGACCATCTCACCTGGCAAAACCTCTCGGCCCCCTTGGCTGGCACCGGATCGCCGCTGTCCGCGGTGGACATCGCACGCTCCACGGCGCGCTTTTACAAGATCGCCGTTTCCCGCATCCGCTGATCGGCTTGTCAGGGCGCGCACACACCCGCCGCAATCAATTCGTCAAGGTGGCCGCCGCGGGCGGTGACCCATTTTCCCTTGGTCACCACGCGGGTAAATCCGATTCCTTCCCTCGCGGCGGCGGTGAAAACCTCCCACGCCTGGGCGGCGAGAATGCCGGATACGATGAGGTCGCCGCCCGGTGCCAGCGTGCGCGCAATCACCGGCCAAGCCTCGATCAGCACGGTCGAAAACAAATTCGCCAGGACGACATCGTAGCCTTTCTTCCGGGGTTTCCACTTCAGCACGTCCTGTTCGCGGACGATGATTCCTCTCGCATGGTTGCGGTCGGCATTGCGTGAGGCGGCGGCGACGGCGAAGGGATCGAAATCACAGGCAAACCCTTCTTTCGCCCCGAGTTTGCTGGCCGCGATGGCAAGCACTCCCGTCCCTGTGCCCAGATCGGCGACCGACCATGGCCCATTCCGCTCGCGGGCCACATCCACCAGCAGGCGGAGGCAGCTTGAGGTGGTGGCATGATCGCCCGTGCCAAAAGCCATTTCCGGGGGGATCATGATGATCTCCCGCCGGGGATGCTCCTTTTGCAGGGTCGCCAGCTCCGCTTCGCGGGTCTCGGCGGTCAGCAGGAAAACGTCCCGGACTTTCACCGGACGTGGTGGCTCGACGGGCTTGCTCCATTCCGCGCTGGCAAACGGCCGGATGCTGCCGCCGAACTGGTGCGAAACCTCCTTCGCGTCCTTCTCTGTCTCGCAAAACAGCCGCAGCCGGATCGATTTCCCGCCCTTGAGATACTCGATCACCAGGTTCGGGTTTCCGGCGAAACGCTCCTCCCACGCGTCGATCCACTTGGCGGCGGAAAGTTTCGACCAGACGAACATGAAGCGGGGGGGAAATAAACGCGGTCCGGAAAAGTTGGAGCGGGCGATGAGATTCGAACTCACGACATCCACCTTGGCAAGGTGGCGCTCTACCACTGAGCTACGCCCGCGTCGCTGAACGCGTGGGGGGGTTCTACACCGGGGCAGGGGCCGGGCAAGCCAAATTTCGCAAATTTTCCATGTTCATCCGGGCGGCGGCAGGTTTCCTTTTTGCAGCCCATGTCCGACAAGCTCGCCGAAATTATCGCCACCAAACGGATCGAGGTGGAAGCCCTCATGCCGCGCGCCGCGCTCCTTCGCGCCGCCGCCATCCAGCGCAACGATTACGGTGGATTCCGCGCCGCGCTCGACCGCGGGCCGGGCAAGCTGGGGGTGATCGCGGAGGTGAAAAAGTCCTCACCTTCCGTGGGTCTCATCGATCCGGACTTTGATCCCGTGCGCCAGGCGAAACGCTATCTGGCAGGCGGCGCGTCCTGCCTATCGATCCTGACCGATGAGAAGTATTTCCAAGGCTCGCTCAGCTACCTGACGAAGATCTCCGGCTTTTCCGACGCACCCCTCCTGCGCAAAGACTTCACCATCCACGAGGTGCAGATTCACGAGGCCGCGGTATCCGGCGCGGATGCCATCCTGCTGATTGTCGCCGCGCTGGATGATGAGACATTGCGACGGCTCTACGACGAGGCGAAGGCGCTGACGCTCGACGTGCTGGTGGAGGTCCATAATTTACCCGAGATGGAACGGGCGCTGGAGCTGGGTGCGGATCTGATCGGCGTGAACAACCGGAACCTGAAAACATTCGAAGTCGATCTGGAAACCACCGAGCGACTCGCCGAGGAAGTGCCAGATGACGTCCTGCTCGTCTCGGAAAGCGGGATCAAAACGACGGAGGACGCCATGCGCGTCCTCGAAGCCGGAGCGAACGCCGTGCTGATCGGTGAGTCGCTGATGCGCGCCCACGATCCATCCCGGGAGATCGAGGCGTATCTGGAATTGCAACACGTCTGAAGCTCCGCCGAGTCGCCGGACGCGATGCGCGGGTGGCCGGGCAAACTGCCGCTGGGAGATCATTTCTCCAGCCGGATCGCCGTGGAGCGGCCGTGAGCGTCGAGCCCTTCAATGCGGGCGAATTCCTCGATGACGGAGAGAGATTTCGCGACCGACTTCCGGTCGAGCCGGACGATGCTGGTGCGGCGCTGGAACTGATCGGCCCGCAGACCGGAAAACGAGCGCCCGCCGCCGCCGGTGGGCAGCGTGTGGCTTGGTCCGGCGAGGAAATCGCCGACCGCGACCGGCGAATCGTTGCCGAGGTAGATCGCACCGGCCGTGCGGATTTGCGGCAGCCAGCGGTCTTCATCGGCTGAGATGAGGGAAAGGTGCTCGGGGGCAAAACGGTTGGATAAGGCAACTCCGTCCGCGAAAGATTTCACGTGGAGGAGGAAGGTCCCGGTCTTTAGCACTTCCCGGATGATCTTGGCGCGCTTGAGAGTGGGGAGCTGCTTGTCGATGGCTTTGGCCACTTTACCTAACAAGGCCTTCGAATCGGTGATGAATCCGACCACGCTGTCGCCGCCGTGCTCGGCCTGGGCGAGGAGGTCGGCGGCGATGAAATCCGCGTCGCCGGTTTTGTCGGCGAGGACGAGGATCTCGCTGGGACCGGGGAGGAGATCGATGGAAACGGCACCCACGAGCTGGCGCTTCGCTTCCACAACGAAGCTGTTGCCGGGGCCGAATACGCGGTCCACGGGCCTGACAGAACCGGTTCCGAGGGCGAGCGCGGCGATCGCTTGCGCGCCCCCGACCTTGATCGCTTCCGTGACGCCGGCGGCTTTCAGGGCGTAGAGAAGGGCGGGATTGACCGAGCCATCCTGTCCGCAGGGTGTGGCGGCGATGATTTCCGGAACTCCCGCAGCACTGGCGAATCCCGCGGTCATGAGAGCCGTTGACACGAGCGGGGCCTTTCCGCCAGGAACGTAAACGCCGACGCGCTCGAACGGGGTGAATCGCTCTCCCACCGTCGCGCCCTCGGCGTTTTTCGCGGACCAATCCTTCCTGAGGCTGCGTTTTGCGAAGTCGCGGATGTTTGCCAGACTGCGGGCGACAGCGGTCTTGGTTTCCGGGGTCACGGCATTCTCGGCCGCTGCGAATTCGGCGGGACTGACGAAAAGGGTATCCGGAGTGAGAACCGCGCCGTCGAACCGTTTGGTGAAGGCAATCAGCGCGGCGTCCCCCCTTGTGGCGACTTCGGCGATGATTTCCGCGACGAGATCGCGGGTGCCCGTCTCGGGAATCGCACGGCGGTTGAGGCGGCGCGAGAACGTGGCGTAGCCGGGATCGAGGTAGCTGAGGATCTTCATGCCGTGCAGGGAGTGGCGGAAGAGGATCAGGAAACACCCGGTCCGCCAAGTTTGTTGTAGGTGCCGCGGCGTCCGTTCAGCTCGGTTTCCTCATAGCCCGTCATTCTTCCCGCCTGGTGGATCTGAGATCGCAGCTACGTGTAATAGGGGCGGAGCATCCAGTAGCAGACCGGGCCGGTGATGGCGACGTAAAGCCACATCGGAAACACCCATCTGGCGAGTCGCCGGTGGGCGGCGAAGCGATTGGTCCAGCCGGCGATGAAGGTGAACAAGATGAATGGCAAACTCACCGCCGCGAGCACGATGTGGCTAATTAGAAGAAGAAGATAAAGAGTCCGCCGATCGCCGACCGCGGCCCGCTCCGCCTCATTGACCACGCCATCGCCATTCGCGTCGCCGAAGAGGACTTCCGCGCTGGTGAAATGATAGGCGACATAACTCAGGAGAAACAAGACGGAGAGTCCCATCGCGCCGACCATCAGCTTGCGGTGGAGGGCGATGCGGCCTTTCGCGACGGCCACGAATGCGGCGATCAACACCACGGCGGCCGTAGCATTCACGGCGGCGTGAAAGGGCGGGAGGAAAGATAAGGAAACACCTTCGGGCAACGGAATCTTGATCTCCCGCATCAGGACGACGAGGCCCAGCACGGCGGCGGTCAGGAACCATGCGGCGATCCCGAGTTTCTTGGAAAGGGCTTCCTGCGGAGGTCGTGACAGCCATTCCCGGCGTTCGGCATTCATCAGATTCCGGGACTTTCGTTTTTATCAAGCTCGGTGCGGATGCGGTCGAACATCTCTTTCTTCAACTTTTCATATAAATTGGGATCCAACTTTTTCGCCTGTTCGGAGCGCGCGTCGGCCAGCGGCCATTTGCCGATGACGCGGAAGTCGCGGTCCACCAACAGGAATCCGAGATCGTGTGCATATCTTCCATTGGCCTCGATCTCCAGCGGATCGGTGCGCTCGCGAATGCCGAAGAACTTCAATTCCTTCTCCAGATATTCATGGGTGGCTTTCGCATCTCCCGCGTTGAGGAACCACCAGTCGCTGGTGTCGGCGCTGAGGGCTTCGGCATAGTCGCCGAGTTTTTCCGGCGTATCGGTTTCCGGATCGACGGATATGCAAACAATGTGAAAGTCCGGGTGATCTTTGAACTCGTCATAAATTTTTCGGAGTTCCTCGCCATTGCGGACGGCGCAGTGCGGGCAGACGGCAAAGAACTCGGCGGCGACCCAGACTTTCCCGCGCAGATCGGAAAGTTTCACCGCCTCGCCATCCTGGTTGACGGCGGCCAAATCCGTTTGGATCGGGAACCAATCCGCTGTGGAGGTTCTTCCCTGGTTCACGATCAGATCCAAATCGGCCTTGGGAATGCGTGAGCGGAGGTAGAATGCGAGCGAAATGATGACAATGGAGAACAGCGCGATGCCGGTGTAGAAAAGGATGATGGTTTGCTTGCGTGTCATGGTGTTTCGAAAGATTCGGCGAGGACTTCGTCGATGGTTTTGATGAGCAGCGTTTCGAGTTGCCCGGTATTGCTGAGATCGGTTCCGGTCTTGACGCCGCGGGAATCCCATTCCGCGGCCTGATCAAAATCAAAAACGGCGATGTAGGGCGGGCCGCCCTGTTTCTGGGGAACGACGGCGCGGCGGATGTGACGGTTGCGGTCAATCACGGTGAGGGAGGTGTCATACATCCACTTGCCGTCCGCTTCATGAGGGAACATGGAGGTCTTCAACTCATTCTTGATGAACTTGTGCAAGGGGTCCGGGGTGGTAGTTCCCAGCCACCATTTCGGCAGACCCATCCCGCGATCGCCGGCGATTTCTTCGAGCTTGGCGTCGAGGTCCTCTCTCGGAATCGGATCGACCAGCAGGGAAACAAGGACGAAGTCCGGATTGCCGGCGTAGTGTTCCTCCAGCCGTTTCATGACCGAAGTGGAAAGCCGATCCTTTTCCGGCTGGTCCAGGCTGACCGTCTGGATGACAAAAACCTTGCCCTCAAGATCGTGGAGGTCAACGACCTCGCCATCCTGGCGCTGGAGCCGGAGATCGCGCTCCTTGGAAATCCGGTAAGGCATCGCGGGCCGTTCGTCGCCCGCGGTCAGCGCGGCCCTCTTGTTGTAGGCCATGAGAATCAAGGTTCCGCCCACGATCATGATGGCCACGAGAATCCACGCGGTGCGGCGGAGCTTTTTGGGATCGCGCACGGCGGGTTCTAGCGATGAGGGGGGCAGGGTCATGAAACGCGGCAACGTAGCCGCGAGGCCCGGCTTGGCAAGCGGTGGCTCGCGGAGGAAAATGAAACCCCGCATCGCGGGACGCTCTCCGCCTCGGATTTGCCCGCTCCTCTCGGGTGGGGCTTACGCTGCGGGTGTCGATTCCTCATCCTGGTTCGCCCTGTCCGAGCGAGGGAATTGCGCCCGGCTGGATTCTGCGGTTTGCTCTCGTTTCATGGCCGATCCTTTCGTCACGCGCAGCCGGTGCCGATCGAGGTCGCGCCAAAATACGGGACCAGCGCTTCCGGGATGCGGATCGAACCGTCGGGTTGCTGGCATTGCTCTAACAGCGCAACGTAAAGGCGTGGCAGGGCGGTGCCGGATCCGTTGAGGGTGTGGGGGAACCGGTTCTTGCCCTCGGCGTCCTTGAAGCGGAGTTTCATGCGGCGTGCCTGATAGTCGGTGAAGCACGAGCAACTTGAGACTTCCAGATACTTCCCGTGGCCGGGCGCCCACACTTCGATGTCATAGGTTTTGGCTGACGAAAATCCGATGTCGCCGGTGCACAGTTCGATCACGCGGTAGTGGAGCGCAAGTTTCCGCAGGACCGATTCCGCGTGGGCGGTGAGTTGTTCGAGAACCTCCAAGCCATGGTCCGGATGGACGATCTGCACGAGCTCGACCTTGTCAAACTGGTGCATGCGGATGACCCCCTTGTTGTCACGTCCGGCGGATCCGGCCTCGCGGCGGAAGCAGGGGGTGTAGGCAACCATCTTCACAGGCAGGCGCGATTCCGGCAGTATGGTGTCGCGGTAGAGATTGGTGACCGGAACTTCGGCGGTAGGCGCGAGGAACAAGTTGTTAGTGCCATCTTCCGCCGCGTCCGTGCCATACATGTCATCTTCGAACTTCGGGAGCTGCCCGGTGCCTTCCATACACTCGCGCTTGACGAGATGGGGCACGTTCACTTCCTCATAGCCGTTGGAGGTTTGCGTATCTAACAGGAAGTTGATGAGCGCCCGTTCGAGCCGTGCGCCTTTGCCGCGATAGACGACGAATCCGGATCCGGCGACGCGGATGCCGTCGTCCCAATCGATCAGGCCATGGGCGTGGGCGAGATCGACGTGATCTTTGGGTGCTGCGATCTGCGGCTTTCCCCCCATTCGCGGACGACGGGATTCGAGGATTCGTCCTCACCTGCCGGGCAGGCGTCATGGGTGAGGTTGGGAATATTGAGAAGCAACTGGTTCTGGCTGGCGGACGCGTCGTCGGCCCGGGCATCGAGATTGCCGATTTCGACATTGATCGAGCGGACCTCGGATTCGATGACGGTGGTGTCCGCGCCCTGCGACCGGAGCTGGCCGATTTGTTTTGAAAGGGATTTCCGCGAGCTTTGGAGCTGTTGCTTGGAGGTCTCGAAGGTGCGGCGTGCCTCGTCGCAGGCGAGGACTTCATCGACCAGTTTCCAATGATCGCCGCCACGGGTTTTCAAACGGTCCCGGATGGCGGCGGGGTTTTCGCGGATGACACGGATATCTAGCATTGCGCGGGGAGTTTCGTGGGCCGCGGGCGGTGGAAGCAACGCGAATTTTCCGTGAATTCCCCGGCCAGCTTGCTGTAAGGGCTCGTCCGCATGCGGTTATTCAGACGAGTGAGTCAGACGAGCGAGGTTTTCAATCGGGATTTTCGGGGTCTGATGCCCCTGCTGGCTCCTGCGGGAGCCATTTTGGCGGCAGGCGGGACCGAGGGGACCGACAACCGGCGGCTGGAAGTCCTGTTTTTCGGCGGCGATGCCTACCACCGCCCGCCGGACCGCTACCGGCCATCCAAATCACTGATGCCTCCGGTCGCCGGCCTGACGGATGCTGAAATCGCAAATGAATTGGAATAACCGACGGTTCCGGCGCGCAAGTTTGTGTGAGGATTTTTGCAGATCCGTCGTAGAATCGCGTGCCCATGGTCGACCACCACAGAAAAATCAACCTCCTGCCGGGACTCATGTTGCTGGCGGGCTTCGCGCCTTGTTTTGCCCATGCCGACCTTGCGGAGAAGTATGAATCCGAGATTCTCCCGATCTTTGAGAACTATTGCTACGACTGCCACGGCGACGGTCTGCGGAAGGGCGAGCTCGCCCTCGATCACTATGAAACCATCGATTCCATGGTGGCGGATCGGGACATGTGGAGACGCGTCCGCGACCACATCGATTTCCGCCTGATGCCACCGCCGGACGAATACGCGCCCGATGACGAGGAACGGAACAAGCTGATTTCCTGGATCGACGACGCGATTTTCCCGGTGGATCTTGAGAATCCCGATCCCGGCCACGTCGTGTTGCGCCGTCTCAACCGCCCGGAGTATCAGAACACGATCCGCGACCTGCTGGGAGTTACGGTCAACGTTCAGGAGATCCTCCCGCAGGACGATACCGGTTACGGATTCGACAACATCAGTGATGTCCTGACGCTTTCGCCGCTGCATCTGGAGCGCTATCTGGAAGCGGCGAGGTTGGCGCTCGATGAGGCGGTGGAACTCGGCCCCCAGGAGCCGTTTGAGACTTCCATCCGCGGGAGAGATCTCGAAGGTCATGGCAATGAGGAAAGAGCGGGGCGTTATCTGGCTAGCAATGGCGAGGCTGGCGCCGATGTCCCTCTCAGGGGAACCGGCCGTTACCGGATCCGGGTGAGAGCCGGCAGCACTCCGGCAGGCGACGAAGACGCGAAAATGGAGCTCCGCATTGATGGAAACGTCCTCAAGGTCTGGGACGTCTCCAGCCATCGCGACGAACCCGGGGATCATGAAGTCGAGGTGGAACTGGAGGGTGATGGCAAGGTCCCTTTCCGTCTCGCGTTCACGAACGACTTTTATGATGAGGAGGCGGAACCGGACCGCCGCGACCGCAACCTCCTGATTGCGAGACTTGAGGTCGAGGGCCCGCTCGACGGACCGCTGGCGCCGAAGCGCGAAACCCACCGCCGGATTTTCTCTCCGCGGGAAGAGGACCAGTCGGACGAAAGCTACATGAAGGCGATTCTCGCCCGCTACGCCCGGCAGGCATTCCGCCGGCCCGTGAGCGATGAGGAGGTCGGACGCTATCTGATTTTCCTCGAACACGCGAAACGACAGGGCGGGGATGTCGAGATGGCGGTGAGGATGGCGCTGGAGGCGATGCTGGTCTCACCCTCGTTCCTCTTCCGCGAGGAGCCGACCTTCGAGCAATCCGCGGGGGGCAAATCCCGCATTTCCGAGCACGCGCTGGCTTCGCGACTTTCCTATTTCCTGTGGAGTTCCATGCCGGATGAAACGCTTGGAACGCTCGCCGACGAGGGGAAACTCCGTGAAAACCTGCATCAGGAAGTGCGCCGGATGCTCGCATCCGCGAAATCCCGCGCGCTTATCGACAATTTTGTCGGCCAATGGCTTCAGCTCCGCGACATGGATGCCGTTTCCCCGAATCGGCGGGCATTCGGCGACTTCGACCGCAATCTCGCAGAGGACATGAGGCGCGAGACGGAGAAGCTGGTCGAACACGTGATCCGTGAAGACCTGCCCATTCACACGCTGCTCGAGGCGGATTTCACTTTTCTCAACGAGCGCCTGGCCAAGCATTACGGCATCGAAGACGTGAAGGGAGGCGAGTTTCGCAAGGTGTCGCTGCAAGGGACGCCCCGCCGCGGCCTTCTCGGCCACGGATCGATTCTCACGCTCACCTCATTCCCGACCCGCACCTCGCCCGTCCTGCGTGGCAAATTCGTGCTGGAAAACATCCTCAACACGCCGCCGCCGCCGCCGCCGCCAAATGTGGACGCCTTGGAAACAGATCGACGCGAGGGCTCGGATACCACGCTTCGTCAACAACTTGAACAGCATCGAAGCGATCCGAACTGCTCTTCCTGCCATGCTCTGATGGACCCGATCGGCTTCGGCCTTGAGAACTTCGACGGAATCGGCAGATGGCGGGATGAAGACCGGGGACAGCCGATCGACGCCTCGGATACGCTGGTGACCGGCCAGAAGTTTTCCAATGCGGAAGAGCTGCGAACCATCATCGCCCGCGATTACCAGGGAACCTTCCATCGCGCGGTCGCCAACAAGATGCTAACTTACGCTCTTGGCCGGGGCCTGCAATGGTATGACAGGCCGGCGGTGGACGAAATCGTGCTGAAAGCCCAAGGCGAAGAGGCCCGTTTCTCTTCATGGGTGATCGCAGTCGCAGAGGCCGTTCCCTTCCAGTATCGCCGCGATCTGGCTGCCGCAAAATGATCGACCCTCCCTCCTTGTCCCATCCTCCCTCAGCTATTCCCATCATATGAAAAGTCGCCGAAACTTCCTCAAAGGTCTTGCCACCACACTGGCTCTGCCGTCGCTTCAAAGCGCTGCGTCCGCCGCTCCGGCAAGCGCCGCCACCGCATCGCCGCTCCGGATGGCGTTCGTCTACATCCCCAACGGAGTGAACGTGGACCGGTGGTTCCCCGGGGGGAGCGACAACATCTCCGAGTCGCTTGCGCCGCTGGAGAAACTGCGGTCGGAATATTCCGTCCTCCGCGGGCTGGATCACGACAAGGCCAAGCCCAATGGTGACGGCGCGGGAGACCACGCGCGGGCGAACGCCTCTTTCCTCACGGGCTGCCAGGCCCGGAAAACCGCTGGCGCGGATATCCGCGCCGGAGTTTCGGTCGATCAGATCGCCGCCAGCCAGATCGGCCATCTCACCCGCATCCCCTCGCTGGAATTGTCCACCGATCCACCGCGCCGCTCCGGCAACTGCGACTCCGGCTACTCGTGTGCGTATCAGTTCAATCTCGCCTGGCGTTCCGAAGGCACTCCCGCGCCTGCGGAACGCGATCCCCGAATGGTCTTTGAGAAATTGTTCGGCTCCGGAAATGCAGATGCGGACCGCGCCCGCCGGGCCCAGCAGAAGAGCATCCTCGATTTTGTCCTCGACGACGCAAAACGTTTCAACAAGCGCCTCGATACCTCGGATCGAGGAAAGATGGAGGAATACCTGACTGCCGTCCGCGACATCGAATCGCGCATCGAGCGGGCGGAAAACTTCCGCATTGAAGTGCCGGAGGAGGAGCGTCCCAATGGCGTCCCGGAGACCTACGCGGAGCACATCCGCATGATGTATGAGATGATGGTGCTCGCCTTCCGCACCGATACCACCCGGATCGCATCGTTCCTTCTCGCCCACGACGGTTCAGGGCGAAGCTTCCCGGAAATCGGTGTTCCCAACGGTCACCACCAGATTTCCCACCACCAGCGGAACCAGCAGAATCTCGAGCAAATCGCGAAAATCGATCGCTTCTACATCGAACAATTCGCGTGGTTCTTGGAAAAACTGCGCCAGACGCCGGATGGCGAAGGCAATCTCCTCGACAACTCGATGATCGTCTACGGAGGCGGGATCCGCGATGGCGACCGCCACGACCACACCGACCTTCCGCTGCTTCTGGCAGGGCACGGCGGCCGGACTCTCAAGCAGGGACGCGTCATCACCGCCCAGGAGGGAACCCCGATGACCAACCTCTACCTCTCATTGCTCGACCGGATGGGCGTGAACGCGGAGCGAATCGGAGATTCGAACGGCAAATTCGAGAAGATTTCCTGAGGGGGACCCTTCGGGTGCGAGTTTCGGTTTGACGCTGACGCCGGGCTGAACTGTAGTGTTCGAAACCCATGCAGTTGAAATCCAAATCCGGCTTCACTCTCGTCGAGCTTCTCGTCGTCATCGTCATTATCGCCGTTCTGGCGGGTCTCTCTTTCACCGTCGGGCCGAAAATGCTGCGGAAGGCGGATGCCACCAAATCGGTCCAGAACATCCGGCAAATTGCCCCCGTGATGATGACCTACGCCTCCGACAACTCATTCCGCCTGCCCGCTCTCCGTGGAATGGTTCCCGTCGACAGTGGGACGGAGATGGAACAAATCTGGCACGAGGTGGTTCTCGCCCAACTCTTTCCCGATGCGAATCTCAATAGTTTCAAAAGAGAGGACTGGTGGGAATCACACGAACCGTTTCTCCGGAACCCGCTGCTCACGAAGAAATCCCGCCCACGCCCCTGGACTCCGACCAATCCGGGCTATGCGATGAATCGCCGGATTTTCGACAACCTGAACAGGGATATCCAGGAACCCATCCCTCTCTCGGTTCTATCCGACCAGTCGCGGACCCCTCTTATTGCTCCCTATGACGACAATGAATACACCTACGTCGGAGGCCAGGCGACCAGCACATCGTTGGAAGGCCTGTTGATTGACGGCCAGATTCCGGTGCTGTTCGTGGACGGTCATGTTGAGGTCATGACACCCCGTCAATACGAGGATCGGGAACTGTTCAACTTCCCGCCGCCGCGCGCGCAGCGGCAATGAGCGGGATTCCCGGCGGGTCCGGCCGGCTGCTATGATCGACGCACAAGCGGATTCACCGGAAGCCATGGAAGCCTTGGGTCACAAGGCAGGGCGGGAGGCGGCGGCTGGCGCGGTGTTTGCGCTGGTGGGCGGGCTAGGTGCCGGAAAAACCCATTGGACGAAAGGGTTTGTCACAGGGACCGGCTGCAAAGCTCCGGTGACAAGCCCCACATTCGGCCTGGTTCACCAATACGACTCCGCGACCTTGGTGATCTATCACTTCGACTTCTACCGGCTTCAGGCGCCCGGTGAGGTGCTGGCGCTAGGGTGGGATGAGTATCTCGAGCAGGGCGGGGTCGTGATCGTCGAGTGGGCGGATCGCTTTCCCGAGATCCTACCGCAGGGCAGCCGGTGGCTGCGATTTTCAGTGGAAGCTGACGGAGTCCGCCGTGTTCACGAATTGGCCGGGCCTTGCGGAAGGACCTCCTCAGCCCGCGATGCGCTGGGCAGTTCTGACGAGAGCGGCGGGAAGTCCGCAGGAGCTGAGGGCCAAGCTGGCAATGATGAGGGCGGATAACAGAAGGACACGATTCATATGGCCGGACAATGTGATCCCCGCTGCCGGGAGTCAAGTGGACGAATGGGATTGGACGGACCTCGGGTGGACCTTCATCCTATGAGGAGCGATGCAGGAAAAAATCGATGGATTCATTCGTTTCCTAGCCGTCGAACGGGGTCTGTCGGAAGCTTACCAGCTATCGGTCCGGCAGACGCTCGACGCGCTCGACCGCTGGATGGCGGCCTCCAGCCGATCAATGGAGGAGTTGGGCACGGAGGAATTGGCGGCCTTCCTCGGCAGGAGGAAGGCCGAAGGGCTGTCGCCCGCCTCGCTTAGAGTCGCCACGATCCATCTGAAAATTTTCTTCCGTCGTTTGTTAGCGGTCGGAGCATTGCCGATGGATCCCGCAGAACCTCTCCTCGCGCCCCGGACGGCATTTTCGCTACCGAACACGCTACATGCCAAGGAGTTATCCATTTTTCTGGAGTCGATTGATTCCTCGCTGCCGCTCGGGAGGCGAGACCTCGCCATCCTCGAGCTGTTCTACTCTTCGGGTCTACGCCTGTCGGAACTCTGCGGCGCTCGGCTGGAATCTTTGGATTTTGAGGAAGGTTTCCTTCGGGTCACTGGCAAGGGAAACAAGACGCGTGTGGTCCGGGTGGGCGGGAAAGCGATCGGTGCCATACGGAATTACGTGGCAAACGAACGGCCGAAACTCGTGGGAAAACGCAGTACGTCCCACATTTTCCTGAGCATCCGGGGAACCGCCCTTTCGCCGGACCGGGTGCGGCAGATCGTGAAGGAGCGCGCGGCGATGGCGGGTATTGACCAGACCGTTTATCCGCACCTGCTGCGGCATTCATTTGCAACGCACCTGTTGGAGGGGGGGGCCGATCTCAGGGTGATTCAGGAGCTGCTGGGTCATGCGGACATTTCGACCACCCAGATCTATACCCACGTGGACCGGCAACGCCTGAAAGCGGTGCACAAGAAGTTTCACCCGCGCGGGTGAAACGGGATCACTCAGGGATCGGCAGATTGACCTTTGGTGTGCCACCGTAGGGGCTGATCTCCAAGTTCGCGGATGGCGTTTTGTCTCCTTCACCGGCGGACTCGGCCTCTGGCTTGGGCTGGGACTCCGGTTGCGGCGGATCGGCCGGGATGGCAACCGGTGGCGGCCCCTCGGCGCGGATCGCTTGAAAGAGAAGATTGTAGTTGTGCCGCAGGACGGCGGGAAACGACACCCGGCCCGCTTCGACGATTTTCTCTCTCAACAGCTTTGCCGATAGATTCGCCACCAAGTCGGTTCCGATCTGCACGGCACGCTCCGTACCGACGAGCTTTTGCCCCGCATCGGTTCCGCCAAGGATGAGATCGCTGCTGATCGAGCGGCCTTGGATGGCAATGCTTGATTGGGCGGCAACAATCTGCCCCTTGGGATTGACGGTGATCTCAAGCACCGCGTGATCGTCCGAAGAGAGCCAGCCCCGCACGTGATCGATCCTCAGGGAAATGAAAATGCCGCCGTCCGGAGTGGGGCTGACCTCGGGCTTGTAGGTGCGGTAGGTGGCTCCGGAAAGCGGGTACTCCGCAGCCTGCTTGTTGCGCTTCGACCATCCACCCAGGCTGTTGCCCAGCGCGCTATCGTCGATCGCCACCTCCGCTGGCAATGAGACCGCGGAAGCGAAGGCGATGAGGAGGGAAACCAATGCGGATTTCATAACTTGATCAACGTTCGAGGTGACGGGTAATACCCCATTGGAAGAGGTTTTATTCAATAAATTCCGGAGGTGCGACCGGTTCCGCCACTCCGAGCAGACGCTCGGTTTGTGCGTGAGCTTTCATTTTGTGTTCGTCCTTCACGTAGGCGGCGACCGTTCCCAAAGCGGCGACGAGCGCTCCCCAGTCGTCCCCGTAGCCGATTCCGGGGAGGACATCGGGGATCAGGTCCATTGGGAGTATCAAATATCCCAGCGCACCGACGATCACCCCCTTTGCCCAAGTGGGCGTGTCCCTGTCCTGGAGGCAATAGAAGAGGGTCAGCGCGGTGACGAGTGTTTTGCGGCCGGCGGAGACGGCCGCAGTCCGGAGGGTTTTCCACAGCCGCGGACCTGAATACCAATGGGCTGCGGCGCGAACCTGTTCGGGTGAAGGATGATCTGACATAACATGAAGAAGCCGGGATCAAAAAGGACCGCGGCGCATGAAGATGCCGCCATTTCCCCTCCCGGGCAAGGAGAAGCACGCCGCATGTCCGCGCCCCGTCAACCCGGCGATTGCATCCGAGGTCGCCAACCGCTAGCTCTCCGGGGTGTCTCGCCCGATCGACATCCTTCTTGAATACCTCGAAACCGAACGAGCCCGGGGTGCGACCCACGTTCATTTGGACGAGGAGGCCAGGGACGGCTTGCGGAATCTGTTCGAGCGTTCGCGCATTCCCGTTTCCCGTCCGTCGGAGGCGGAAACCGGGCGACCGGTCCCATCCGCCGCGACGACTCCGGCGGTATTGGCGGCGGACGGCGAAACCAAGGCGGAGCGGCTCGCGTCGCTTCGCCGGCAGGCGCAGGACTGGCAACCGGCCCGTGTTCTCGGCACCCTGCGGGACACCATGGTCTTCGCCAGCGGCAATCCCGAGGCGCGCGTCATGCTGGTGGGCGAAGCTCCCGGCTATCAGGAGGAAAAGGAACGCGAGCCGTTCGTCGGTCCCGCCGGGCAGAAGCTCAACGACATTCTCCGCGCGATGGGCCTCTCGCGGGCGAATGTTTACGTTTCCTACATCGTCAAGTTCCGCCCCGCGATGGACCGTCAGACGACCAACAATCGCAAGGCGAGTCCTGAGGAAATGGCCGCTTGCCTGCCATTCGTCCGCGCGGAGATCGCCATCGTCCGGCCGGAATGCGTCATCGCGCTGGGCGGGACCGCGGCGGAGGGATTGCTGGGACTTTCCGGAAGCGTCGGTTCGATGCGGGGGGTATGGCACGATTTCGAAGGGACCCCCGTTCGAGTGACCTACCATCCCAGCTACCTCCTTCAAAGCGGCGGCAGCAGCCAGGTCAAGCGCTTGCTCTGGGAGGACATGCTGAGCGTGATGGAAAAGCTCGGAATGGAGATTTCCGCAAAACAGCGTGCTTTCTTCCTTCCAAAGGCCTGATCCAGCCACTTTTTCGCTTTGATGCTTGGCCCCACCCATCACACTTCGTGGATGCGTAAAAGTTTATTGGCGGGTGTGGTGGCGACGGCGGGAATCTGCACCGCGGCGGAACCCGAAGCAAAGGAATGGCGGGCGGAGGACGGGACGGTGGTGCCCTACCGCTGGGTCGCACCGGAAGATCCGGAGGAAGGTCGGCTTTATCCGATCGTGCTCTTCCTTCACGGCGCGGGAGAGCGGGGAACCGATAACACCGCGCAGCTCATCCACGGGGTCGGCCCCCTTCTGGAAGGTGCCAAAGAGCTCGGCGAGAAATGCTTCCTGATCGCGCCCCAATGCCCGCCCGAGCAGTGGTGGGCTCCGCCGAATGAAGAACGCACCGGCTTGAAGGCCGCCAAACAACCGAATCCACAGCTCGCGCTGGTGCTGGCCCTCGTGAAGAAGCTGATGGCCGAGCACCCCGCCGACCCGAACCGGTTTTATGTGACCGGCATCTCGATGGGTGGATTCGGAACCTGGGATCTCCTTGGCCGGGTGCCGGAGCTGATTGCGGCCGCTGTGCCGATCTGCGGTGGGGGAGATCCGTCAGTGGCAGAGAAGTTCAAGGACGTCCCGATCTGGGCATTCCACGGCGAAGAGGATCCCGTGGTTCCGGTAAAGGCCACTCGGGATATGATCGATGCCTTGGAACGCGCCGGAGGAAAGCCCAAGGCCACCTACTATCCCGGAGTTCAGCATGATTCCTGGACCGCCACCTACGACGACATCGAGGTGATCCGCTGGATCTTCAGCCAGAAACGAGAATAGTCATTGAGTCGCAAGGCGCTCCTCCAACTTCCGAAGCGAGAGGACTTGCTTGCAATTGGGTCACGCGCCATGGTTCCCGCGGAATGCGAAGACTGGTGACGTGCTTGGGAATTTGGCTGGCTGGCTGCTTGGCTGGTTCTGCCCGGGATTCCGCCAATCCCGCCGACCCGGCGGTGTCGCCCGCCCTGGCCCAGGCACAGGTGGTGGTCATTCCGGTGCGGGCCCAAATCGGAAAGCCGGAACTTTACATTCTTCGGCGCGGATTGAAGGAAGCGATCGCCGATGGCGCGGATACCATTATTCTCGATATGGAAACCCCGGGCGGGCGCCTCGATGTCACCTTTGACATGCTGAAGGTATTGGCAAAATTTCCTGGGAAAACCGTAACCTACGTGAATACCGAGGCGATTTCCGCGGGAGCTCTGATCGCCGCAGGAACCGAGGAGATCCACTTTGCTCCGGGCAGCGTCATCGGGGCGGCGGCTCCCGTGCTGGCCACCGGGGGTGAGATTGACGAGACGATGAGGGCGAAGATCGAAAGCTACCTGATGGCGCGGGTGCGGGCGATTTCCGAAGGCAAGGGCTATCGCGGCGAGGTGATTTCCGCGATGATCTCATCGGACTACGAATTCAAGATCGGCGAGGAAGTGATCAAACCGGAAGGCGAGCTGCTCTCATTAACGGCGACCGAAGCGGTCCGCGAGTACGGCGATCCACCGCAGCCGCTGCTGGGAGCCGGCATTTCCCCCACGCTGGAGGCTTTGATCGACAGCCTTCACGGCCAAGGGAATTACACGGTGAAACATCTTGAGGTGACATGGTCGGAGAAGCTGGCCCAATACCTCAACACCATAACGCCGATTCTCATGGCGATCGGATTGGTGCTCATTTTTGTGGAGTTCAAGACGCCGGGGTTCGGGATTTTCGGGGTCGGTGGAGCGGTCGTGCTGGCGCTGGTTTTCTTCGGCCATTTCATGGCTGGCTTATCTGGACACGAAGCGGCGCTGATGTTCGCCCTGGGGCTGCTGCTGGTGGCCGTGGAGGTCCTGTTCTTTCCCGGCGCGGTGGTGTTTGCACTGACAGGAGGGATGTTGATGCTCGGCTCGCTGGTGTGGTCGATGGTGGACCGCTGGCCGTCCGAGCCGTTGGAGTTTACGGCCGAAATGTTCGCCGGCCCTCTGATCAACATGATGACCGGGGTGATCCTGGCGCTGGTGATCTTCTTTCTGATCCTCCGTTTCCTGCCGAAAGGCGGACTCTGGGGCCGGATGGTCCTGGAAAGCGCGGTGGGCGGCGAACCCGGCGGCCCCCGGCCATTGTTCAGCCACACGAGCGATCCGCCGACACAGGATTCGCTCATCGGTGAGCTTGGAGTGGCGACCACGGCTCTCTATCCGAGCGGACAGGTGGAGATCGGGGGGCGTCGCTACGAAGCCAGCCTCGCCGTGGGTTTTGCGGAAGCGGGGGTGACGGTGCGGGTAAGAAGGCAGCGGGAATTCAGCCTCGAAGTGGAGGTGGTGACACCATGAGCTGGATCATTCTTCTGTTTGTACTCGGCGTGCTGTTCGTCATGGCCGAAGTGGTGGTGCCCGGGGCGATCCTGGGTATCATCGGCGGTGCCCTGATGCTCGCGGGATGTGTGATGACGTTCGTGATCTACGGAACGGAAAGCGGCTTGATTGCGATCGTCGCGGCCTTTCTGCTCGGGGGCCTCGCGCTGTTTTTCGAGTTCAAGGTTCTACCCAAGACTTCGCTCGGCAGAAGGGCCTTTCTCACTCGCGAAATCACTGCGGTCAGCCAGGCGGTCGACGAAAGCGCGCGGAGTCTCATTGGCAAAACAGCCGAGGCGGTCACCATGCTTTCCCCCAGCGGCTACATCACTGTCGATGGCCGCCGTTACGAAGCGTTCTGCCAATCCGGGCAAGCACCCGCTGGCGCATCGCTGGTTGTCACCGGTGCTGACAATTTCCGCCTGATCGTTACCTCCCGCCCCACTCCCACCTCATGAATCCCACCATCGTCATCATCATCGTTCTCGGAGTCCTCGGCTTGCTGCTGCTGGGCATCATTCTCTCGTTTTTCAGCGTCTGGCTCCGCGCCTGGCTGGCGGGCGCCTATGTCGGCTTCACGGACCTTGTTGCCATGCGGCTCCGCCAGGTCCCCTACGGCGCGGTGGTGGACGCACGGATCACCGCGAAAAAGGCGGGCATCGAAATCCCCATCGACGACATCGAGGCCCACTTTCTCGCCGGCGGCAACGTTCTGCCCACGATCCAGGCCCTCATCGCCGCCCGCAAAGCCGGCATCGAACTCGATTGGAACCGGGCCTGCGCCATCGACCTCGCCACCAAGGGCTCCGGCAAAAGCGTGGTCGAAGCCGTCCGCACCTCGGTCGATCCGAAAGTCATCGACTGCCCGAATCCCGCCTCCGGCCGCACCACCATCGACGGCGTCGCCAAGGATGGCATCCAGGTGAAAGTCCGCGCCCGCGTCACCGTCCGCACCAATCTCGACCGCTTCGTCGGCGGCGCGAAAGAGGAAACCATCATCGCGCGGGTCGGCGAAGGCATCGTCACCACCATCGGCTCCGCGGAAACCTACAAGGTCGTCCTCGAATCGCCCGATAGCATTTCCAAGGTCGTCCTCCAACGCGGCCTCGATGTGGGGACTGCGTTTGAAATCCTCTCCATCGACATCGCGGATGTGGACGTCGGAGAAAACGTCGGCGCGCAACTCCAGGAAGCGCAGGCGGAGGCGAACAAGAACATGGCCCAGGCCCAGGCGGAAATTCGCCGTGCCGCCGCCGTCGCCCTCGAACAGGAAATGGTCGCCCGCGTCGCGGAAATGAAAGCGAAGGTGGTCGAAGCGGAGGCCCAGGTGCCCCTCGCCATCGCCGAAGCCTTCCGTAGCGGCCGTCTCGGCGTCATGGATTATTACAAGATGGAAAACATCAAGTCCGACACCGACATGCGCGAAAGCATTTCGAAATCTGATAACGCCTGAGGTCCGCTCCCATGGATTTCATCTTCGACAACTTCCAGATCGTCATCCTCGTGGCGGGGGCGATCGCCTATTTCGTCAACAATCTCCGCCAGGCCAAGGAGGCCGAGCGACAGGCGCGGGACGAACCGCCGGTGGAGTATGAGGATGTGTTCGGGCCGGATTTCGATTTTGGGGATTCCCAGCGCGAGCGGGGCGAACCCGTGCCTCCACCCTTGGTGCCCGTTGCCAAACCACCGCCGCTGCCGGCCCCCCACGTTCCCGTGTCTGCAAACGAGCGCGAGCTCCACCGTCAGCAGCAGCTTCAGGATCGCCTGGCCGAGTTCCGCCGCAGCAAGGCACAAGGCAGGGAGGGCGCGAAGGCTACCCGCACCCGCGTCGCCGCAGGCAAGCCCGGGGCCGCCGTGGTCCCCGTTCCCACAAGCCTGCACAGCCGGTTGCGCAACAAGGGCGAGGTCCGGCGCGCCATCGTCATGCGCGAGATACTCGGCCCGCCCGTCGCCTTCAAGTGAGTCGGCCAGCCGACCCGGGGCGATTTTAATCAACTTGCCGGTAGCTTTGGCGACGCTAGTTTCCGCACATTCACCACCCTTCCATGGAACTCCTCACCAATATCTTCTACGGCGCTCTGCTCATTCTGATCGTCGTGATGTTCTTCAACATCGCCATCTTCGTGCATGAACTCGGTCACTTCCTCGCCGGCAAATGGCGGGGGCTGCAGATCGACCGATTCCAGATCTGGTTCGGGAAACCGATCTGGAAGAAGGAAATCGGCGGCGTGCAGTATGGCATCGGCTGGATCCCCGCCGGGGGATTCGTCGCCCTTCCTCAGATGGCGCCCATGGACTCCATCGAAGGCGGTAGCCGGCCCGGGGCGCCGCTGCCACCCATCTCGGCGACCGACAAGATCATTGTCGCGATTGCCGGACCCCTGTTTTCGATCCTGCTCGCGCTGGTGGCGGCCGGCGTCGTTTACAAAGTCGGCAAACCCCGCGACTTCATCCCCGAAACGCAGATCGGATTTGTGATTCCGGAGAGCCCGGCGGCCAAAGCGGGGATTCAGGCGGGCGATCGCATTCTTGCGATCAATGGGGAACCGGTGGAAGGATTTGCGGGCACGCTCGACAGCATTGTCGAGCGGGTCGTTCTGAGCCGCGGCGAAAAGATCGTTTTCACCGTGGAGCGTGAAGGGGTTGATGAGCCGCTCGAATTGACCTCGGGGTTTGAGACCGAGGATTCCCGTTGGTTCCAACGCCGTGCCCTGCGCCAGGTCGGATTTGCCCCGGCGGGCCGTGTGGTCATCGACGAAGTGATGAAAAACAGCCCCGCGGAAAAAGCGGGGATTGTCCCCGGCGACCGGCTGGTCAGCGCGGACGGCAACCGGCTTTACAGCATCTCGCAGCTCTCCGCCCTTTTGCGTGCGAAGGAATGGAAGACGGTGACCATCGAGGTGGAATCCGGGAACGGCTCTCTCCGTGAGGTGGAATTGACCCCGGAACGGCCGATCCAACCTGCCGGCGAGGACCCCATGATCGGAGTGTCGTGGGACGATACCCGCCAGGTGGATGTGCGAATCGTACATCCCGGCCCTGTCGGCCAAGTGAAGGATACCTTGCGCATGATGTGGGCCACGGTGTCCAGCGTGGCTTCGCCCGACTCCAGCATCGGAATTGATCACCTCAGCGGCCCGGTCGGGATCGGCAAGATGATCTATCAGCTTCTCCAGACCGAGGACGGTTGGCGGCGCGTCCTTTCCTTCATGGTGCTTCTCAATGTGAATCTCGCGGTTCTCAACATGCTTCCCTTTCCGGTGCTCGATGGCGGACACATCACTCTCGCCATTTTGGAGAAAATCTTCCGCCGTCCGGTCAAGGCCCGCCCGCTGGAAATCATCCAAACCGCCTGCGCCCTCGCCCTCATTTCCCTCATGCTCTATGTTACCAGCAAGGACATCGGCGACGGCTTCGGCCGCGGCGGCTCGCCCCGAGACCGCGAAGTCATCTTCTCGGCCGACTGACATCAGCCTTCGTTCTGCTGAAACACTGAGGTCACCCGAACGGCAGATTCATGAAACCCATTGGATATTCCAAGGCTACGCCGATCATCATCACCTTGATTTGTGGTATCGCCCGCCTGGCTGCGCGGGAGCCGTTCGACGTCACGGAAACGCCGGAGCGCGTCACCTTTCGGAGCGAGGTTCTGGAAGCATCCATCCGGAAGAATGGATATGTGAGCGGTGTCGAAGCTGGCAGTTTTCTGGATAAGAAAACCGGGCATCGCGATCTCGGCTTTGGCCTGCACATTCAGGATTGGATCATGGAACCCGGCAGCG
>JBBSJY010000043.1:0-26685 GCA_038256845.1 Verrucomicrobiales bacterium
CAGCTTGGAAGAACGCTTCGCTGCCATCATCGCCAGGCCGGAAGTCCCCGAATAAAAGACCTTTTCCGGCACCGCGCCTCCGAATCGTAGGTCCCGGGGTGAGGGAACCAGCTCTTCGCAACATTCGGGATACGAGCTCGAGAGCGATGCCCCGCAATATCGATTTGCCCGAGATTCTCCTTGGCATTTCCGGGCGGCTCGTGCAATTTCCGCCCCCGCCCGCTCTCCGGGCGCACCGAACGACGCTTATCATGGCCGTATCCATCAGACTCAACCGCAAGGGCACCAAGGACCGCCCTTATTACAAAATCGTTGCCGTGGACAGCCGCAAGCGCCGCGACGGCCGCTACATCGAGCAACTCGGCACCTACGATCCGATGCTCGAGGGCACCAACTACACCATCGATCTCGAGAAGGCCGACAAATGGCTTTCCGTAGGCGCGAAGCCATCCGACACGGTCAACAGCATGATTCGCAAGGCCCGCACGGCAGCCGCCAAGGCCTGATCTTCTTACCCGCCTCCGGAACCTTTTCCCAACCGCGCTCCTTTCCCGGGGCGCGGTTGTTTTTGTTTTCCGATGAAACCCGTGTTGCCCGCCACTTTCGAGCGATTCATGGAGCAAGCGCTGCATGACCCGGAATATGGTTACTATGCGCGCCGGATCACCGAGATCGGCCGCAAGGGGGATTTTACGACCGCACCCATGATTTCGGACCTGCTGGCCCGGGCGATCGCGAAGTGGGCGGCCTCGGCTCTGCGGCAAACCGGCTGCCGCGAACTTGTCGAAATCGGCCCGGGAGAAGGCCGGCTGTCCGCTGCCGTGCTCCGGCATCTTCCATGGCACCTCCGCCTGCGGACACGGATGCATCTCGTGGAAACGTCGCCGGTCCTCGAGGTGCGGCAACGGGCGCTGCTTGGCAAAAGGGCTCGATGGCACCGACATCCGAGAGAAGCCCTTGCCGCCTGCAAAGGTCGGGCGGTGATTTTCTCAAACGAGCTGGTCGACGCCTTTCCCGTCCGCCGCTACCGCCGCACCCCAGCCGGCTGGCAGGAATTGGCACTCGATGCCCGTTGCGAGGAATCCCTGCTACCCCCTGCCCCGCTGCCCGATTCATCATCCTTTCTCGAACCTCACCCGCTCGGACAATGGATCGAGGTCCACGAGTCCTACCATCGTTGGCTCAAGACGTGGCTGGAATCCTGGATCGCCGGCCGGATGCTCACCATCGACTATGGATCCGAGGCCACGCTCCTGTACCACCGCCGTCCGCAGGGGACGGTCCGCGGGTATTGGATGCAGCAGAGAATCGAAGGGCCGGCCATTTATCAAAATCCCGGACGGCAGGATCTGACGGCGGATGTCAATTTCACCGATCTGATCCGCTGGTCCCCCGGCATCTCATCAAAACTTGTTACATTCGGCGATTTTGTTGCCACCTACGCCCCCATGGATCGCCCGGAAGACCGGGCGTTGTTGGATCCGGAGGGAGCGGGCGGTGCGTTCCGGGTGCTCGACCAGACACCGGACTAATCCCGATCACGGCGACCGCGCGGTCCGCCGCCCCACATGCCGCGACCTTCGATCAGGCGCTCCCTCATTTCGTCAGGAATGTCTGGGGACTGCTGAATGTAGATGGTCGCGGTGGCGGGATCTTCGCGCATCCAACGCATCGAAACCACCCCGATTGACCTCGCCCGGTCGCGGTCATCATCGATCAGGTTGGCGACGTCCATCAACGCTTTGGGTTCAGCGCTGTTGTTGCTGAAAACATAGGAGGAGGCCGCGCTGTCACGGACCGGCCCCGCCGGCTGGTTGTTCACGAAGGTCAGAGCGGCGGCAGGATTCTGAGCGGTCCATTGGGGCATCAGCTCACGCATGCCGCTCCGCTGGGAATCCTCGCTGTCGAGGGTCATCAGCCACGCTTGAGCTGCCTGTGGATCCTCCTTGGCCCAATTCCGGACGGTGGGGCCCACCGCATCGTCCCGGGCATCGCCAGGAGCCATCGAAGCGATGGCTGTTGCGGCCGCCTGCGGATCCTTGCTGGAAAGTCCGCGGATTGCGGATGCCAACGCCTCATCCTGTTGGTCGGCCGGCAGGCTTTTCACCCATGCCTGGGCTTCGGCGAAATTGCTCGCGCCCCACTCACTGGCGATGGGCCCGTAGGCCCCCGCCCGGTCGTCCGGATCCATTGTGGCGGCTAGATCCGCCGCCTTGCGTGGATCGGTCTTGGCCACCTCCGTCACCACGGCCGTCATTGCCTGACCCTTGTCCTGGGTCAACGAGCTTGACCAGGCCAATGCGGCAGTCGGGTCCTGGCGGGCCCACTCGGCGGCGATGATCGAGGCCCCGCTTTGCCCCCGGCCTCCCATTCCTCCGCCCATCATGGCGAATTCACGCGGGTTCTCCCCGAAATATTTGGCCGCGTTCTCAGGATCGACGCTAGCCCAGCTTTGGAGAACCGTGGGCCTCACGAAGCCCCCCGCAAAACCCATCGTGTTGCTGAAGGCCATCGCTGCGGTGGGATCTTCCTCCGCCCAGCGGCCGAAAAGAAGGATGGACGCCATGATCCGCTCGTTCATCGGCAGATTCTCGAGCTTTTCCGCTTCTTCGGCGAGCTGTCCGGCGGAGAGGCCCGCGTAGAAATCCATCAGCGCCTGGATCCGCGAGGAACTGCCCGGAGTGCGGTAGATTTCCTCAACGCTAGCCGCCCTTGAGGATTTCCGTGGCGCATTCTCCCCAACCGTGTCTCCCCGGGAGGAGATTCGCGTCCGTTGATCCGACTCCGCCGCAACTGCGGCATCGGAGGGGCTGGTTCCGGTGTTCTTGCCGGAGATGTAACCACCGGCGGCGCCCACCACCAGTGCTGCCACGGGAATGATCCAAGGAGTTTTCATGAATTTCGTGAGATAGGAATCGGGAAACCCCCTGCCGTGGCGGAAGTTGCTCGATTTCTCGCCGATCTTTCAATTTCGTGTGCGAAGTCGCCCTCCCCTGTCCAAGGCCGGGCAATCGGCGGAATTTCCCAAGAAATGGCCGCGCCGCGCGTTCAGAGTGAGCATGCCGCCGCTTGATTTTCCACTGGTCACTCCCACAAGCGAAGTTAAGGTCATCTGAAACCCGCCCCGCCCCGCTTCTTCAACCCCCTCAAACCCGATGAGCATCCACGCCGAACTTAGTCCCGAAGCGCTTGCCCGACTGCAGGCCCAGAAAAGGAACTCGACCATTTCGTCGATCGTCATTTCGGGGCTCGTTCTGGTTCTCATCGCCCTCATCCTGGGGGTTTTCCTCCTGCCCCAGCTTTCCAAAGAGACTCCGACGATTGTCACTTACGCGGCCAGCGTCACCGAGGATTCCCAGTTGGAGCAAAGGAAGATGAACACCGCCATCCAGCGGAAGCCCTCGGCGCCTTCCTCCGCCATGGCCAAGGTCATTGCTGCGAATACGGCGTCGCCCACCGCGGTCCCGGTTCCTGAAATCGACATTGTCACTCCTTCGACCGACTTTGGGGACGGCGATAACTTTGGCGGAGGTTGGGGCGATGACGGCGATGCCGGAATGGGGGGAGGATTCGGGAACATCCCCGCCACCATGCGCAAGCGATGCTCGCCGGAGGACCGCCTCCTGCGTCTCAAGGAAACGGGAGGAACGCCCGCCTGTGAGGAGGCGGTGGTCAAGGGATTGCAATGGCTCAAAGGAAACCAGAGTGCCGACGGATCCTGGAAAGGTCTCGGCAATTACGATCCCGCCATGACGGGACTTGCCCTTCTGGCCTATCTCGGCCACTGCGAAACCCCGCTCTCCGAGGAGTATGGCGAGTCCTGCCTCCGTGCCATCACCTATCTGGTCAATGTCGGCATGAAGAACAATGGCCGGCTGACCAACAATCCTGTCGGCAACGGCTGGGTCTACGAACACGCGATTGCCGCTTATGCCATGGCCGAGGCCGCCACCTTTTGCAAGCAGCTCAACATCAACGTTCCCAACCTCCAGGAAATCACTCAGAAGGCGGGCCAGATGATCATCGACAACCAGCACAAAAACGGCGGCTGGGCGTATGAATACAAGGAAGGAGCCGGCGCCCATACCGACCTTTCCATCACCGCCTGGCACACCCAAGCCCTCAAGGCATGCTTCCATACCGGCTTGAATTTCGAAGGACTCACTCGCGCCGCGGACAAGGCGATCGACTACACCGAGGGACTTCAGAACTCGAACGGCGGTTTTGGTTACACCTCCAAAGATGGTCCTGCCGGGGGCGGAACTTATTTCACACTCACCGGTGCAGGGGTTCTGAGCCTCCAGATGTGGGACAAAGGTGAACGTTCCGCGGCTCGGAATGGTGCCCGCTACATCGAAAATGAAACCAAATTCGACTACGACGGTGAGCATTCCGATCTTTACGCGCACTACTACGAAGCCCAGGCGATGATCAACCGGGGCGGCGAGCAGTGGAAAAAGTACAACGCGCTCTTCCGCGACGAGCTGCTGCAAAATCAGAATGCGGACGGTTCGTGGAAGCCGCCCGGCAAGGACAGCCATGGAACCCAGGGCAACGCCCATTACCGCACCTGTCTCGCCATCCTGATGCTCGAAGTTTACTACCGCTTCCTGCCCGGAACCGGTGCGGCGGTCAAGTGACCGCTGGATGGGAATCGCGCTCCTCACTCCGCCTTGCGACCCGGTTTCCCGGGGCACATGACCCGTCTTGTGAAACTCCACGCCCTGTTGGCGACTTCCCGGGTCGCCAACATCCCCAGCGTTGTCAGCAATGTATCGCTCGGCGCGGCATTGGCGGCGAGTGGCGGATCGGCCGACGCGGATCTGGTCCTGAAATGGGTCGCGCTCTCCGTGGCCGGAATATTGCTCTATGTCTCGGGAAATTTCCTGAATGACTGGATGGACCGCCAATGGGACGCGATCCACCGCCCGGAGCGCGCGCTTCCCGCCGGAATTTTCAAGGACGGCCACTACCTTGCGACCGCCGTCACCTCCGCGCTCGGCGGTGTTCTGATTGCCGCTGCGGCCGGTCCCGCTGCCGTCATGGCCGCGTTGGGAATTCTGGTTTTCATCGTCATTTACACCCGATGGCACAAGTCCAGTTCATGGGCCGTCATCCCGATGGGCCTCTGCCGCGCGTTGCTCATCGTCCTCGGAGCGGCGGGCGTGGCGGGAAATGGCTTTCCCGTATGGGTCGCGCCTCACGCCCTCGCGCTGCTCATCTACATTGCCGCGTTGTCCCTGAGCGCTCGGTACGAAACGTCGGCGAATCCGCCACCCGCTGCCCTGTTTTGCTCCAGATTCCTTCTCATCTCCGCAGGTCTTGCCATGTCCTCCGTTTGGCTTTTCCAATCACCGCTGCCGGCAGCGGTCGGTCTGCTGCCATTTTCGGTTTGGCTTGCCCTATGTCTTTCGCGTTTCCGGCGTCCGGTTCCGGTCCACGTCTCCGCCCTCCTTGCCGGAATTCCTCTGCTTGATTGGGTGGCGCTGATTCCCCTCGCCTTAACCGGTTCCCAGGCGGAGACCGCACCGGGGCTGGCGGCGGCCTGTTGGCTGATTCCTCCCCTCGCCTTCCTCAGCGGACGCCTGTTGCAAAGAGTCGCCCCCGCCACCTGATCCCCCTTGCGCAATGGCCGGAGCGGCATTCCACTCGTTGCGGTATGAGCATCGAGGAAAAGCAGCAAGAGCTTCTGGACGAGTTGGCCCTCTTCCAGGATTGGACCGAGCGTTACGAATACGTGATCGGGCTGGGGAAAAAGCTCCCTCCGATGGACGACGGGTCGAAAACCGCCGAACATCTCATCCGGGGTTGCCAGTCGCAAGTCTGGCTCGACGCGCGGAATGATGCGGGGAAAATACGCTATTCCGCCGATTCCGATTCCCTCATTACAAAAGGCATGATCGCGCTGTTCGTTCGGGTTCTCGATTGCGAATCCGCCGATTCGATTCTAACCGCCGACATGGGCTTCATCGACCGCACCGGTCTCAAGGAGCACCTGGCCCCCACCCGCGCCAATGCACTCAGCCTGATGGCCACCCAGATGAAACAGCGTGCCCTCGCGTTCGCTTCCGCCGACTCCTGAATAGCAAAACCCAAGCACATGTTCACCTTCTGAACCTCAGGCTCCACACCAAGACTCCTCCCCCGGCAGCCGCGATCTAGAACCATTGTTCGCCCCTCATGTTGACCCGCCGCCATCCCGTCTGTATTAGAGGCGGATCCGCCGCCTGCTCGCTGGGGCGGAGTTTCGCCAAGCGGGAATCCCCCCACCCCTCTTCACTTACCCCTCTGACAAACCTGCGAAACGGATCGATTACATTTGGATCACCAAGCGGTCGATCGTGCCGCTGACCAGCCGGACGGTCGCCTCCGATCTATCCGATCATCTTCCCGTGGTGGCCGAATTCCAAATCCGTTGAGGTGCATTCGCTTGATTCGATGTTTGCACCACCGCTACCCGATTCACAACCGGTTCTTGAAATCACCCGGGCCGCCAAACATTTTGGCAGCTTTGTTGCCGTCGAAGATGTCTCGCTGGAAGTTCACGCGGGAGAAACCGTCGGCCTGTTAGGGGTCAATGGAGCGGGCAAGACGACGCTGATGAACATGATTCTCGGGCTGATCAGCCCGACCTCCGGATCGATCCGCATCTTTGGCATGGATCTGGCGAAACACCGGATCGACATCCTCCGCCGCTCCAACTTTTGCACCACCTACGCCGCTTTGCCCGGAAATCTGAAGGTCCGCCACAACCTTCTCATCTTCGCCCGCCTCTACGGCGTCCGGCAGCCCAAACAGAAGGTTTCCGAACTCCTTGATCTGTTGGAAATCGCCAACCTGTCGGAAAAACCGACCGGGCAGCTCTCCGCCGGCGAATCCACCCGCGTCAATCTCGCGAAGGCGCTCCTCAACGACCCGGAACTTCTGCTGCTCGACGAGCCGACCGCCTCACTTGACCCGGACATTGCCGACAAGGTCCGCAAGCTGGTCAGGCACCTCCAACGCGAGCGCCAGCCCGCCATCCTCTATACCTCCCACAACATGCGCGATATCGAGGAAGTCTGCGACCGCATTCTGTTTGTTCACAAAGGCCGGATTCTTGCCCAAGGCACCGCCTCCGAAATCATGGCCCATTTCCAGGAAGATGATCTGGAGGACGTGTTCATCAAAATCGCCCGTTCAGGGGACCTCACGTGAATCCGTCAGTTATCCTCGCCCTCATCACCCGCTACCTGTTGCTCTACACCCGCAATCCGGTCCGACTCTTCGAGCTCTTTTTCTGGCCGATCGTCCAACTTCTCCTTTGGGGGTTCGTCACCCTTTCCATTCAGCAACAGACTGGCGGCGACTTCGCGAACTATATCACGTTTCTCATCGGGGCGATCATTCTCTGGGATGCCCTGTTCCGCGCCCAGCAGGGCGTTGCCATATCATTTCTGGAAGACGTCTGGACCAGAAACCTGTTGAACATCTTCGCCGCGCCGGTCCGGATGTCGGAGTATCTGGCAGCGACTTTCGGAGTCGGCATTCTACGCGTGGTAGTGACTGGCACGGTGCTCGCCGTGATCGCGTTTCTCGCCTATTCGTTCAATATGCTGCGATTCGACCTCATTCTTATCGCATGGTATGCCAACCTGATGCTCTTCGGCTGGGCCCTGGGGATCATTTCCATTGCACTCGTCGTCCGCTGGGGCCATGGCGCGGAATCCATGGCATGGGCGATCCCCTTCATGATCCAACCTTTTGCCGCGGTCTTCTATCCCGTGTCGATCCTGCCGCCCTGGATGCAGTGGATCGCCCTCGCCTTGCCTCCCGCCCATGTGTTCGAAGGCATGCGGAACGTTCTCCGGGGCGACGAAACGGATTTCCGTTATCTCTTCGTCGCCCTCGGGTTGAACATCGTCTATCTCCTCCTTTCGGGACTCATCTTTGCCAGAACCCTGGCCTCGGCCCGCCGCAAGGGATTGCTGGTAAAAGTGGCCTCCTCCTAATCGGGCGGGAGAGCGGAACGCGGCCTGCCGTGCTTTGATTCGCTGCGGAATCAGACGGCCTCCTCACGTTCGCCATCCACCAGGCGGGCGATCCGGAGCGGGTTGTGATCCTGAAGTTCCAGCGGCAGCGAGGGTTGGGGAAAGCCCTGCCAGGCGACGGGCCGGGCGAATCTCAGGATGGCCATGGTGCCGACGGAACTGCTGCGACCGTCCGAAGTGGACGGATAGGGTCCGCCATGCACGGTGCTGGGACAAACTTCCAATCCGGTGGGAAACCCGTTGCAGATGAGTCGGCCCGCTTTCCGCTGGAGGGCTTCGACGAGAGTGGCCTTGGTGGCCAGTTCCTCATCGGTGCCGTGGATGGTGGCGGTGAGCTGGCCCTCGAGACCTGAGATGCTTGCCTCGATCTCCTCCATACTGCCGCGAACAATCAAACACCCGGGACCAAACATCTCGCCCTGGAGAAACTCGTCTTCCAGGAAGCGGCGCATGGAAACGGTGAAGACGACGGGAGCACCCTGTGTCGGTGAAGGCACGGTGGCGCTGCGGGCGAGAGTCTCCACTCCCGCGACCTGCGAAATGCCTTCCTGGGTTTCGGCGAATGCCTTGCAAATCGACCCGTTGAGCATCGTTGCGGGCGAGGAGGCTTCGACCAGTGACTTGAGCTTCGCGAGAAAACCCTCCCCGTGCCCTTCCGGCAGGAAAACCAGCCCGGGATTCGTACAGAATTGGCCCACTCCCAGCGTCAGCGATTGGAAGAACCCTTCCGCCAGCGCCTCCTCGCCGCGTGCGAGCGCTCCGGGAAGCAGAACAACCGGATTGGTCGAACTCATCTCGGCATAGACGGGAATCGGCTGCGGGCGATTGGCGGCAACTTCCATGAGCGAGGTGCCTCCCGCGCGGGAGCCGGTGAAGCCAACCGCTTGGATCACCGGGTGGCGGACCACGGCGACCCCCACCTTCTGACCGCCACCGTAAAGCAGCGAATGGACGCCTTCCGGCATGCCGGTCGCCTGCGCGGCCCGTCGCACCGCCAAGCCGGTGATCTCGGCGACTCCGGGGTGCGAGTGGTGGCCGATAACGATGACCGGGCAGCCGGCGGCAAGCGCCGAGGCGACATCCCCACCGGCGACCGAGTAGGCCATCGGGAAATTGCTGGGGCAAAAGACGGCGACCGGGCCGAGCGGGCGGAGCATCGACCGGATGTCCGGCTTTGGCAGCGGTTGGCGGTCCGGCAGTGCGCGATCGATCCGCGCGTCCACCCACGAACCTTCCGAGATGAGATCCGCGAACATCCTGAGCTGGCCGGTGGTGCGGGCCGTTTCGCCGCGCAGGCGTCCCTCGGGCAGGCCGGTTTCCAACATTCCGCGCGCGACAATCGCATCGGCAACCTCTTCGATTTCAATGGCAATCGCCCGTAAAAACCCGGCCCGTTCCTTTCCCGGCCGGGCGGAAAAATCAGGAAAAGCCGCATCGGCCAGGCCGACGGCGGATTCGATTTCATCATCGGTCGCGGAAAAATACGCGGGATCGAGCCGCTCGCCGCCCTCTGCCTCGTGCGCGTGGCCACAAACCTCGGTGCCGCTACCGCGGGAAAAGCCAATGAGAGAGGTGCCGGAAAGCGGGGGTGTGGTGGTCGTGGACATGGGGAAATCTCTCAGAGGCCGGCGGCGCTGGCGATGGCTTTTTGGCCTGGTTGCCGCGGGTCTGCCCACGGGTTGCGGCTGCGGGCAGGACGCTTAACTTGCGCCCGTGATTCCATTCTCCGTTCTGGATCTTTCTCCCATCATCGAGGCTTTACAATCCCGCGGCGCGTTTGGATTCATTTGGAATTCTGGCGGAGGTGCGCGCGGAGATGGCCTGAGAAATGCGCAATTCCACTCATTGCAACCGCCCGGGTCTCCCATATTTTGAACCTCCACCCCCGCGGGACGGTCTCGCGGAGCCACTCCACCGTATCATAGGCAAGATGATGAAATCTTGAGGTGACTAACATTTACCCCTCTCCCATAGGTTATGACCCACTTAATGAACCAACTCCGTTTCACCGTCATGGCGGTGGTCCTTTGCGCCGCCGCTCCTCATGCATTGTCCGGAAAGCCGTCTCCGGAATCCACCAGGCCGGATCCGGACCGTGCGGAGGAACTCCACGCAATGGATCCGGAAAAATTCCGGAATCTCCCAGAAGCCGCCGAGGCAATCGATTTCGAGCACATTGACCACGACCTGCTGGCCGCTGCCGTTTTCCATGAAACCAACCGGCGACGCGCCACCAATAAGGTGGAGCCACTGGCCTTCAAAGAGGGACTGCGTGAAGCCGCCCGCATTCAGGCACGCGGAATGCGGAAAGAGGAAGTGGTGTCACATCAGCACCCGGACGAGAGCAAGGAAACGCTCTCCGACCGATTTGACTTTCTCGGTATCAAAGGACGATATTTCGCAGAGAATGTCGCCATGACATTCGGGATCCAATACAAGTCCGGAGCACCCCTCTATCCACGCCGGGAAAATGGACGGAAGATCCTAAGCGACGCGGCCGGCGGAGCTCCCATACCTCCCCACAGCTATCTTTCATTCGCAGAAGCCCTGCTGGACGAATGGATGGATTCGCCAGGGCATCGGAAAAACATCGTGGCCACCGAGCCCGCGTTTCTGGGCGTTTCATGCCTTCACGACCGCACGTCCGACGGAATGGACCGAATCTATTCCGTCCAGGTGTTCTTCGCCCCGTTCGAATGAACGTCCGGCGGGCTGGCTTGTCACCAACCGGCGGCCTTGCCGTTCACTCGCGGATCGTGAGCACCGATGAATTCATCACCTTCCCGGGCCACCGCCTGGGAAACTCCGATCCGGCTGATCGGCTGTAGTTTGTGGCCCCGGACTTTCAGTTGATCGGCGATTTCGCCGGGCATCTTATTCTCCATCCGCAAGGTGTCAGGAAACCACTGATGATGAAAGCGAGGTTGGGAAAGCGCATCCGCAAGGCTCATTTTCAGATCAACCATCCCGACAATCGCCAAGACCGTTTGCGAGATGATCGTCGGGCCGCCTGCCGCCCCCACCGACAAGATCGGATGACCATGGCCATCGAGCATCAGGGTCGGGCTCATGGCGGAAAGCGGGCGCTTGCCAGCCTCCACCTTGTTGGCCTCACCACCAATCAAGCCGAATGCGTTCGGCACACCGGGCTGGATCGAGAAATCGTCCATCTCATTGTTTAGAATCACCCCGGTGCCCGGAACGATCACTTTCGAGCCGAAAGCAGTATTGACGGTCGCGGTGATGGCCACCCAGTTTCCGTCGGAATCGGCCACCGAAAAGTGGGTCGTGTGCCGGTTGAAAAGATTCTCTTCCCAGTCTGGCGGGACGCTGTGCGTGGGAACTTCGATCACACGATCCATCTTGATCCGCGAGGCCAGGGACTTGGCATATTCCGCTCCGCCGAGTCCTTTCGGCACTTTGACAAAATCAGCGTCGCCCAACCAATGCGCGCGATCGGCAAAGGCGAGCTTCATCGCTTCCGCCATGATATGAATCCGATCGGTTGCGTTCATCTCGGCAAGATCGAAGTTTTCCAGGATGTTGAGGATCTGCGAGACGTGAATCCCTCCCGAACTGGATGGAGGAAAACCGATGATCCGGTTGCCGCGGTAGCTGGATCGAACCGGCTCGCGCAGCGGCGCCTTGTAAGTGGAGAAGTCTTCTTCGGTTAGAATGCCGCCATTGTCCTTCATCCACCCGGCAATCTGCTTTGCCACCGGTCCCCGGTAGAAATAATCAGTCCCATCACGACCAATGCCGAGATAAGTTTTTGCCAAATCCGGTTGCCGGAAAAGGTGGTTCTCTTTCCATGGCTCACCCTCGGCATCGAGAAATACCGAGCGGGATCCTTCAAACCTACGGAAATCTTTGGCGTGCTGCCGGATACGGGCCTCGTCGGAAGCGCTGAGCCGAAACCCTTCCTCCGCAAGACGCGCCCCCGGCGCCAGCAGTTCCGCCAGGGGTTTGGTCCCGAATTTTTCGGCCGCCAAGGCATAAGCGGCCAACGCTCCTGGCACTCCGGACGCCAGCGGCCCGGTCTGGCTGAGCGAGGTGTCCGCCTTGCCATCGACAAGATACATCTCCGGTTGGGCGGCGCCGGGAGCCATCTCCCGGCCGTCAATTGCGAAAATCCGGGCATCGGCGAGATGGATCAGGATGAAACAGCCGCCGCCAATCCCGGAGTTCGCCCCGTCGGCCACGCCCAGCGTCAGGCCTGCCGCGACGGCCGCATCGATGGCATTTCCGCCTTGCTTGAGAATCTCGACGGCGGCATCGGTGCCCCGCGGGTGGGCCGTGGCAACCATGCCCCTCGCCGCCCGCGCCACGTTGGGTGGATCAGACACCGGCGCGGCCCGCAATGGCATCGAAACGACCGCGCATCCGGCAAGCAGAAATTTGGCGAGACGCACAACGGGGGCGGCGAAACACTCAGAGATTTTTCAGGAAGGAACGGAGCATCCACAGGGTCTTGTCATGCACCTGAATGCGCTTGATCGCCAGATCCTGGGTTTCCAAATCGCCGGCCTTTTCCGCGGCTGTCCGCAGGCCGGTCAGGTTCTCCACGACGATTTCGTGACATTCGATGAGATGGGCGACGAAATCTTTGGCGGGCATCGCCTCGGCCGAAAGTTCGGTCACGGAGGAAAGCGACGCCAGCGTTTTGAGACCGCCGGGCGCTAGAACATCCAGTGCCCTGAGTCGTTCGGCCACTTCGTCCACGGCTAGGAAAAGATCTTCGTATTGGGTCTGGAAGGCAGCGTGGAGGCTGAAAAAGGCGGGACCTTCGACATTCCAGTGGGCAAGGTGCGTCTGGCCCAGCAGGGCGTAGGAGTCAGCCAGCACGGTGGTGAGGCCTTGGGCGACGGTGTCGGCGGCTTTTTTGGTATGAGTGGCGGTTTTCATCTGTCGTTTGTGCTTTCTGGTTGATTCGCTTAACAGTCGCAAGTTGGCTTGAGCGACGGTCAAAGCAAGGGGAAATCCCGGCTTTACCCTGCATCTGCCACACCTCACCACCATGGCCGAAACCCTTTGCGACTGGTCGAAATCCGATATCAAGGAGCGTGCCGCCGAGCTTTATCTGCTCACGCGGGACCCCCGCTACTTCTGCCGGAAATGCGCCCGCGTGTCCAATGATCCCAAGGTCCTGTGCAAGGCGTTTTCGTTCGAAAAGCGGCTGGGCAAGAAGCAGGAATGATCCTCACCGCTTTCCGCCGGTGCATCATTCTCAAAAATGCCCGCTTCTTTAATGCATCCTCACGTCACAATTTCCCAACCCACCGCGGTAGTAATTGAATTGCACATTGGGATGGTCGGCGAGAAGCGACATCGGCACCGCCGTATCTACGATCGATTTGGATACCATCAGTGCGGTGAGTCGCTGGCCGAATGGGTTGTCGTGAACTCCCGCCTGCCAGATCGACACCTTTTCGGCCTTCCATGTTTCGTATGGACCCACCGTCACAGCCCGGGTGGGAACGAGCGCGACATTCCCCCCTCCGGAAGTCCGCGCGTTCTGGGCGATGGTCACGGGATGCAAATCGACCATCCGGGTCTTGAGCCGGCGGTAATCCTCGGCAGACGGTGGTGCCTCGGAATCGCCACCTTGGCGTGGCGGGGGATCGTTGAAGGCCCAATGTTTCACATCACCCTGGCCGCCTTGCATGATCACACAGCGCACTCCGGATTCCCATGTTTGTTGATAGACCCCGACATTCTCGGTGGGGAAATGAAGGTTGCGTTCCGGCATCGCCAGATCCGTCCGGATCCGGTCAAAACACAACTCACGGTCACATCTTTCAAAGGACAACGGGTGATCCGCTGGCGGAGTCCGTCCACCGATGATCCATTCATCCATCCCCCAGAAATGCGAGTCATGGAGCGGCAGGTCGAACGCGTTCACCATCCGCGCGACTAGAGGAAGCTGCTCGGTTGGGCCGATCGGCCCGCAGATCCCAGCCGGGTTATCGGGGGTCGATTGCTTCCAGGCTTGGATGTATTCCAACGCCTGGGCACAATAGAATTCCTCCAAGGTATCATAGAACACCACTTCGAATCCGGGCCGCGAGAGCGCCAACAGCCGCTCCGGCGTCAATGCGGCGGCCTCGCTGATGATATCATCATCTAGGGTGGTATAGTCCCACCAGGACGGGGCGAGCGAACTGAGTTTTCTTGGCATGATCGTCGTTCTATCAATCGGTTCTCAGAGGTGGACGGGGCGCCCCGTGCGGGCGGATTCGTCCGCAGCGAATACGACCTCATGTGTGTAAAGAGCGGACTTCAGGTCTGTGAGGGGCATCGGCACACCGCCATCGACCGAGTCAAAAAACGCCTGGAACTGTTTTTGATAGGGATGATCTGAGACATCGCCGGAATCGAGCATTGTCATCGCAAGCCGGCTCCATGTCGCCTTGTCCGTCTCCAGTTTCATTGAGTGGAACTTGTCATCCAGCAGACTTCCCTCGCTTCCGCATAGATGGGTATGAAAATAATATGGCTGCAAACAATCCAACACCGCCGCGCATTTTCCAATCTTTCCATTCCCGAAGTTCAGGATCGTGACACTGGAGGTATTATATTCATAGGGAGCGAATACCGGACTTTTTGATTTCGTGGCGAAGCTCGACACGCTGATGACTTTCTCATCCATGCATAGCAACAAGGCATCCAGGGCGTGGCAGCCTGCGGTGAGCAGCGCGCTGCCGCCTCCCTCCCGCTTCGAATTCCACTCGAATTGGCCGTACCAGGGCCCGATCCCGTGGTAGTAATCGACCTCACCATAATGCAGTTCTCCCAGCAATCCTCTGTCGATCACTGCCTTGGTGGCGAGGAACTGGCTGGAATACCGGCACTCGAAACACACGCACACCTGGACTCCGGCCTCCTCCACCGCGGCGGCAACCCGCTTGCAATCGTCCGCCGATAGGCCGATCGGCTTTTCGATGATCAGATGCTTTCCCGCGCGCGCGGCCCTGATTGCCTGTTGCGCATGCAGGTTGGAGAAGCTGCAAATGGAAACCGCGTCAATCCGAGGGTCGGCCAGCATTTGATCGAGGTCCGTGAACACCCGGATGGGCCCGCCGTGTTTCGCCGCCAGTTCGTTCTCGTCCAATGGTCGCGAGGAACATACCGCCGTCACTTTGGCCTGTTTGGTGGCATTGATTGCCGGGATGTGCGCGGAGGCGACCCAGCCATAGCCGATGATGCCGACATTATATGTTTTCATGATACTGAGGAAAGGAAGGATCCGACGCCCGGAGCCTCCCGAACGCGGGGTTGATCAGATAAGCGTCGCCGAGCACCTCTGCGAGCGGATCGCGTTCAACGGTGGAAAACCCGATATGGAGATGCCTCCACCATGCCTCCGCCAATTCGAACTTGCCGGAACTTCGGCCCATGTTTCTCGCATGATCATCCATCGCCATGAGATAACTGTCGGTTCCTTGGCTCGCGTCCAACCACTTTCCCTGGCTCGCGTGGGCGGCAAGTGCCTCGCGGGCCTTTTCATGCACCTGCGTGGTATCAACCCAAGCAGCAGGCACCACCGGCCGGCGCAGCGGATCACAGCCACCGTGAGGCATGCAGTGATAGACGGTGACATCATCGAATGATGCCGGGCGATCGGGCAATGTGTTGAAATTGCGGATGCCTCGGGCGAATGTCGCCGTCACCGCCAGACGGGCGGTGATCATGTGATCTTCCATGTAATCCTGCGGCGGATGGGTGAGCACGATCGACGGCCGCACCTCGCGGACCACTCCTGCCACCCGACGCAATAACTCCGCATTGTAGAAAATCTCCAAATCATCGGCGATCGGCGGATGCCAGACGGCCCCCAGCACCCGCGCCGCGATGCGGGCCTCCTCACGCCGAATCGAGGCGGTGGTGGCGGAGTCCGCCTCGGTGCTTCCGCCATTTCCACTCGCCAGGTTGAAGCAATGGATCTCCCAACCGGCGGACTTCAGAAGTAGCAGAGTGCCCGCCATCTTGAACTCGATGTCGTCGGGATGGGCGGCTATGGCGATGGCGACGCGTTGGGTCATGGGTATCCGGAGATATCCGTGGACTTCATCACTTCCTCCACACTTCACAAAGCTCGGAACGTCCTCATAATCGGTCAACTTTCTCCGTTTTCCCGTCGCCGCTTGACCCCTATCCGATGTCCTGCTGAAAGCATGGCCTCATCCAGCCGTCACTCCAGCAGCCAATCCACGGCGGAGCCACCCGGTACGGCCCCTTCTCCCTGTAGTCGGAGCGGAAGCTTTTTATTCAGCGTGATCAGACCTGGCACGTCGAGATACTTGGCGGCGCCGGGGAGGAACATGGGGTCGCGGTAATCGGCGATTTTTCCAAAGCGGAAGCCGTCCGTGTCCACAGCGGCCCGGTCGATCGCGTCACCGGCGAGGGCGCGGGCGGCGAGAGCGATCGGACCGGTCTGTCCGTCGGCGGCGAGCACCACGCTCTGCGGGCTCGGGTGATTGCCGACCTCGGTGTTGCGCAGGAAGGTCGTCAACGTGAGCACGTCGTGCACGCGCCGGGCGAAGAGCGAATGATTGTAGCCGTGGGTGTAACCGGCAAACTCGCGCGGATTCTCCACGACGCGGGTCCGGGTCACCGGTTTATCGCCTTGAAAAAGCAGATCGGCCCCGAGCACGGCGGCTCCCGCGGCGAGCAGCTTTTTGACCCCATCGTTTTTCAGGGAGGCGATGCCCTGGTCACCCAGCCAGATCACGACCCGCCCGTTCCAATTCTCCGGATACAGCCAGGTGACCTCGACCTCTTCATCGTAGGTCCGGTTGCGCAGCGTTCCGTTCATTTCGAGATGGCCTTCGCGCTCCACCTTGTCCTGCATTTCCCACCCGACCTCTCCGGCCTCGGCGTAGCCCCGTCCGATCAACACCTCGACGGCGGGACGGAGAATGCTTTCGATACCTTCATCGCTGGCGGCGGCGGCCTGAAGCTGACGGGTGGAATCGTCGGTGAACCACTTGAGCAGCTCGCGTTCGAATTCGGGATCGCCGGCTTTCGGAGCGGGATGTTCGTCGTTCCAAACGGTGAGTTCCTCCCGCGACAGAGGCTCGAAGTCCTGCTCGATGACCGGTGCCTCATGTCCGAGTTTGAAGTGCTTGTTGAGGAATGTGTAAAAGGCGCTGCGAGTGACGGCATTGTAGTTGTGTTCGAAGTGCTCTCCGCGCACCAGCAACACGTTGTCGCTTTTGCCATACAATTCATATAGCGCCTTGAGTTCGGGAAAACCTTTGGTGGAAAGCTCCCGCGTCCAATCGTCCGCCGTATTCATGCCCTGCGGCTTCGGGGCGAAGAGCGCGGCGAATTCAACATTGCCGGTATTCACACGGAGCAGACTGGCATTTTCACAGGTGCAACCACCCTGCATCGCGGTGCTGACCATGACACAGGGAAAGGACAGCGCGATGCGCCCGTCGATGGCGGCGAGCGCCAAGGTCTGGGTGCCGCCGCCGCTGGCCCCGGTGATCGCGGTGCGTTCGGGATCGACCTCGGGCAGCGACAACAGAAAATCCAATCCGCGCGCGGCGTTCAGCGTGTGCAGGCCCATGACGGACTGCAGGTGCGATTCGGCCTGCGGGCTGTAGAGGCCCCAGTTCTCCGGGCTGTTCATTTCCGCACGCTGCTTCGCGAATCGGTGCACCAGTTCGCTGGTGAACTGGATCGAATCCGAATCGCCGAGCATGTCCCACTGCCAGACGACGCAGCCCATGCGGGCGAGTTGCACGCAGAGGGATTGGAAAATGCTGCGACCGCCGCTTTCAAAACGTTCGCCGCCCAAGGCGATTTCCCGCCGCACGTTGGCGGGCTCGGCGATGGAGAGACGCGCATCCTTCCAGTGGCCGTGCGCGAACATGACCCCGGGAACCTTGCCTTGCGGATTGATCGGGCGGTAAAGATTGCCCGTGACGAAAAATCCCGGCGCGCTCTCGAAATACACCTTTTCGATGGTATAGCCCTCGCGTTCGATCCTGCCGTGGATGACCGCGTTGAGCGGCGTCTTGGTCGGCATCGGCCACAGTCCCTGCGAGACCAGAATCCGCCGCCGCACCCATTCCTTGCGCTCCTCCCAATCGTCCACCGATGCCGGGACCTCAAAGGGAAAGTAGCCGTTCAGATCCTTCGGCGGCCGGAGTCTGCCGTCTTCCGCGCGGCACATCATTGATCCGGCGCCGAGCGTCAGGGCAAAGATCAGGCAAATCGTTCTCATGATTGGGAATTTGTGGGTTTTGACTCCAAAAGGGGCCGGACCAGCAAAGCTCTACGCCGCATTTGTGGCGAGCAGAGATATCGAAAGCTTTCTCAAGATTGCGGGCTTCGATCCCGGATTCCGCACGGTTCTTGACTTGGAACCCGTCTACGGCGACGCACTTGCCCGCCCGTTTGCGGCCCAGTCAATCCATCGATGTCCCTCACCCGCCCACTCTGCCTCGCGACATTCGGCCTGCTCGTTTGCTCCTGCGAGTCATGGCGCTTCGCCGCTCCGGTGGACGCGCTCGCCATTCGCACGCCGGGAACGTGGTCTTCCGCGGCGAGCGGGAACCACGGCCGCATCTCCTCCGGCTGGCTGGCGGCATTCGACGACGCCCAGTTGAGCCGGACCGTCGCCGAGGCCCTCGCCAACAACCGCAATCTCAAAACCGCCGCCGCACGCCTCCGCCAGGCCGGGCAATCGTCCATCATCGCCCGCTCCCGCAGATTCCCCTCGCTGGGCCTTTCGGGCAACACGAACTTCACCGAGCGAGCGAACCAGCCGGGCCAGGAGAGCTACAACCTCAACCTTGCCGCTGGCTGGGAACCGGATCTCTGGGGTCGACTGCGCGATCTCACCCGCGCCGCCGAGGCCAACGAGCGGGGGGCCCTGGAGGATTTCCGCGGTGCGCGCCTCTCCCTCGCCGCCAACACCGCTAAGGCCTGGTGCAATCTCATTTCCGCCGAGCAGGAGGTCAATCTTTCCCGGTTCACCCTCGACTCGTTTGAGAAAAACCTCCGGATCATCGAACGGATTTATATCGGGACGGGCGAAGGCGCGCTCGATATCCAATTCGGCCGCACCAATGTCTCCTCCGCCCGCCGCGACCTTGAGCAGAATCTGCTCGGGCGGGAGGAAGCCGCCCGCAATCTCGAACTCCTCCTCGGCCGCTACCCGGGCGGCTCCGCCCGGGTAGCCCGCGAGCTGCCGAAGCTCAACGCCCGCGTCCCCGCCGGGATCCCTGCGGAACTCGTCGAGCGCCGGCCCGACCTTGCCGCCGCACGCGCCCGGCTTTTCGCCAGCGCCCGCCAGGCCGACGCGTCCCGCAAGCAGCTCCTGCCTTCCTTTTCCCTCACCACCAGCGGCGGCACCCCGGCGAGCCGGCTGACCCGGCTGCTTTCCACCAACCAGCTCGTCACCTCGATCGCCGGCAGTTTCAGCCAGATCATCACCGAGGGCGGAGCCATCTCCGCCGACGCCCGCTCCGCTCTCGCCGGAAATGAGGCGCTGATCCACGAGTACTCCCAGATTGCCCTCGAGGCCTTTCGCGAAGTCGAATCGGCCCTTTCCGCCGACCGCTCGCTCGCCACCCAGGAAACATTCCTCGCGTCCGAGCTGGCGCAGGCGGAGCTCGCTGAGCGTCAATCGGAACGCGATTACTCCGAGGGCGTGAATCCCAACATCCTCTCGGTTTTGGAAGCCCAACGTCGTGCGAACAACGCCCGCGGCAGCATGATCAGTCTCCGGAACCAACGTCTCCAGAACCGCATTGACCTGCACCTCGCCCTGGGGGGCGATTTTCAGACTCCCGCCCCGTGATCGCCCCCGCAAGGTTCCGTCCGGCCCCACCGTAGCGAATCCCGGCTTTTGCAATCTCCCCCGAAAGGCCTATTCTCCACGCACCCGCATGCTTGTCCGCATCCTCATCCCCGTCTTTATCGTCATCCTCGGCTTTGGAGCGTGGAAATTCCTGGGTGTGAAAGAGGAACCGCCGGTCTCGCGGGAACGGCCTCCGCAACGATTGAAGACCGAGCGTCTCATCCTGAGCCGCACTGATTTTCCCGTCCTTCTCGAGTCGCAGGGCACCGTCCGCGCCCACCACAGCACCACCCTCACCTCCCAGGTCGAAGGCACCATCGCCTCCATCAGCCCGAGTTTCGAGGACGGCGCTTTCTTCGACGAAGGCGAAATTCTCGCCGAGCTGGACCCCTTCGACCTTGAGGCCGAACTCATCGCCTCGGAATCGCGGCTGGCCCAAGCCGAGGCCGCCCTGGCCCAGGAGGAGGCCCGCGCCAAACAAGCCGCCCTCAATTGGGAAGACATCGGCTACACCGAGGCACCCTCTCCGCTGGTCCTCCGAGTTCCGCAGCTCAAGGAAGCCAATGCGAACGTCACCGCCGCCCGGGCGAATGTCGATCAGGCAACGCGCAATCTGGAACGCGCCAAAATCCGCGCGCCCTTCGCCGGCCGCGTCCGCACCCGATTGGTCGGCCCGGGCCAAGCTGTCGGCGGGACCACCTCCCTCGGCGAAATCTTCGCCACCGGGATTGCGGAAGTCCGCCTGCCCCTCTCCGCCGGTCAGCTCGCCTTCGTCCGGCTCCCGACCCGCGAGGATGACGCGCCCGTCCCGGTCACTCTCACCGACGCCCTCGGCAACCCGGATGTCGCCAGCGTCCATTCATGGAAAGCCCGGATCGTTCGCACCGAGGGCGCCCTCGACGAAGCCTCGCGCGAGCTCTTCGCCATCGCCCGCATCGAGGACCCCTTCGGTCTCCAGTCCGGGAACCCCGAACTCCGTATCGGCCAACCGGTCCGCGCCTCGATCGATGGCATCGTCCTCAAAGACATTTTCGTTCTCCCGCGCACGGCACTGCGCGGCGTCAATCGCGTCTATCTGATCGACAAGGAAACCATTACCATCCAACGCACTACCATCGAGCCGATCTGGTCCACTACCGACGTTCTCGTTGTCCGGGACGGTCTCCAGGCCGGCGACTGGCTGGCCACCTCGCGACTTCCGTACGCTCCCAACGACGCTCCTGCGGAAATCATCGATCCGCCGCCTGCCGCGGCAGCGGATCAGGCCGAAACCCAGGTCGGCACGCCCACCAGCGGCTCCTGAGCCGCTTGCGGGAAGCCTCGAATTCTCGCCGAATCGGGAGAACCAGAATCGGATCGAGGTCCCTTTGGAGCATAGGGATACACGGTCGAGTCAATGAGCGAGTCGCAGCTCGAGGACTTGGCCAAAACCAGGCGAAGAGGTCTCCCCGAGAAGAAAAAGCCGTGAGCCCCTGGCCTTGCCGATGTTGGCGTGGAATTTAGGCTGCGGAAATGCAGCCCGTATTTTTCCGACAGGCCATCAGGGCCCTCGCAGCTTTCTTTGTTCTGTCGGTGAGTTCCTGCGTCTCGATACGGGACCCGCTGGCAGTCGCGGCAACCGACCGTGATGTCGTCAGTCGGGTGACCGGGCAGTTGGTGGCGCTCCCCGGCGCCGGCGAGGTCACGCGGCCCGAAGCCACCCGCATTGCCAGCGTCGCGGTGGCCGCCTCCCGCGAACAGGCCGCGCGATACGAGGTCGCCATGCCCGGCTGGTGGCATAACATGATGGTCAACGCCGGCATGAAGGAACGAGGCCTCTGCTGGCAGTGGATGGAGGATATTTTTCCCAAGCTGCGGGCCCTCGACACCCGCTCGTTCCAGATCGTCTGCGGCGTGCGCAACCCCGGCACCCGCCGCGAACATCACTGTGTCGTCGCCATCCCCACCGGCCGGCCGTTCGAGGACGGGCTCGTGCTCGATCCTTGGGTGAAAGGCGGGGAGCTTGATGCCTTTCCCGTCAGGGGCGCATCGCGGAAATGGCATTACGACCCGCTTTGGACCGCACCCCTCGAACAGCGCATCGCCGGGCGGCACCGCTCCCCTCCCGCGCAAACCACACCCCCCTCCACACTTTGACTCGCAGCCGAAATGCGCCTGTTTAATAAACACTCTTGCATTCTTTGTGCGTTATTAAAAGGCTTGGCGGCGTCCACCTACCGCCCGACACCATGATGCGCCCTTTCCTCCCCACTTCTCTGATTCTGGCCTCGACACCCTTTTGCCTCGCGCAATCCCCCGAGCTTCGCGAAGCGATCACGCCCTCCACTCCCCTCGACGAGTTGGTAGTCGCCGGCAGCCCGCTCGCCCGGACGGCCTTCCAACTCGTCCAGCCTGCCACTGTTTTGACCGGGCCGGAACTCCAGCGGGAGATCCAACCCACCCTCGGCGAAACCCTCGATTGGCAGCCTGGCATCAGTTCCACCTCCTTCGGGCCGGGAGCAAGCCGCCCGATCATCCGCGGCCTCGGCGATGACCGCCTGCGCGTGCTCCAGAACGGGACTTCCGTAATCGACGTCTCGAATGTCAGCCCCGACCACGCGGTCGCCGTGGATCCGCTCTCGGTCCGCTCCGTGGAAATCGTCCGCGGCCCCGCCACCCTCCTTTACGGACCGAATGCCGTCGGCGGCGTCGTCAACATCATCGACAACCGCATCCCCGAAGAACGTTACGCCCGCCCCACCGGTGCCCTCGACGCGCGCTACGGCACCGCCGATGATCTGAAATCTCTCGCCGGAGCCGTCAACTTTTCGGCCGGCCCTCTCGCGTTCCACCTCGATGCCTTCGCCCGCGAGACCCACGATATCGAAATTCCCGGCTACGCCCGTTCCCGCCGTCTTCGCGAAAACGACCCGCAAGCCGATGAAGCGCGCGGCCACCTGCCTAACAGCTTTACCGAAAGCTCCGGCGGAGCCGCTGGCACTTCCTATATCTGGGATTCCGGCTTCATCGGATTCTCCTACTCCGGAATGGACTCGCTTTACGGAACCGTCGCGGAGGAAGATGTCACCATCGATCTGAAACAACGCCGGTGGGACGTCCGCGGCGCCTTCCGTGATCCCGCTTCGTGGATCAGGGAAATCAACTACAAATTCGGCCAATCCGACTACAACCACACCGAGTTCGAGGGCGACGAGGTCGGCACCCGCTTCGCCATCGACGGCTTCAATGCCCGCACCGAACTCCAGCACAACAAATTCGGCGCTTTCGAAGGTGCCTTCGGCCTGGAGGTCCAGCGCGCCGACTTTTCCGCGCTCGGCGACGAGGCCTTCCTGCCTCCCGTCGAAAACCGCTCCGCCTCGCTCTTCCTCTTCGAAGAAATCGACTTCGATCCCTACACCTTTCAATTCGGCGCGAGATATGATCGCCAGGAAAACGAAACCGATTTCGCCAAACGTGGCTTCGATGCGTTCAGCACCTCCGGCGGCATCGTCTACACACCCGCGGAAAACTATGCCATATCTCTTTCCCTTGGATACAGCGAGCGCCCGCCGACTTATGTCGAGCTTTTCGCGGATGGCCTCCACGTCGCCACCGGCACGTTTGAAATCGGCGACCCGGGCCTCGATACCGAAGACTCCATCTCCATTGATCTCTCGCTGCGCAAGAGAGCGGGCCGCGTCACCGGCACTGCCAGCGCGTTCTACTACCGGTTCAGTAATTTCATCAGCCTCAGCCCCACCGGCGGCACTTTCGATGACGAGGGCGAGCTGTTCCCCGAGTTCGCCTTCCGCGGCACCGGAGCGGATTTCTACGGCGGCGAAATCGAGACGGTTTTCCACCTCCTCGAACCCATGGAAAATGGCGGCGAGGAGGACCTCCGCCGCCAGCGCCTCGATCTGATTCTCCGCGCCGACTATGTGAGGGCCGAAGAACGCGGCAGCGGCGATCCCATCCCGCGGATCCCTCCCTTCCGCGCCAGCCTGGCCCTCGACTACCATCGTGATTGTTTCGGAGCCCGGCTTGAAGGCCAGTGGGCCGCCAACCAGGGCCGCAACGCGGTTTTCGAACTACCCACCGACGGCTATTTTCTCCTGAGTCTCGGCCTCACCTACCAACTCACCCTCGGAGAAGTGGACACCACGTTCTTTGCCAAGGGCGTCAATCTCACCGACGAGGAAGCCCGCCAAAGCACCTCGTTTCTCAAAGATGTCGCCCCCCTCGCCGGTCGCGGTCTGGTCCTGGGGATGCGAAGCGAATTCTGAAGAAATCGGCCGGCGGGGATTCCGGATCCCGACCGCTTCGGCAGGATGATCACCGTGGAACCTTCAAGTGTCAGCGGCTCAATCCGAACACAACTAACAAAATGAGCATCACCGCGAGCACCGCCAAGGTGATCTTCACCCAGCTCAACGGGTGCTCGCCCGCCATCTTGCCGGTATATCCGTTCACCACGACCTGGAACGACTTCCTTCCGTAGTTATAGGTGACGAGCCAGACCGGCACGAGGATGTGCTTGAACGTCCGGCTTTGATAGAGGGCCTCCACATTCAGATCGCGATGCGTGTCCCCCGGCACCTCGCGGGCGCAAAGCGCTCGCAATGTTTGTTCCATCTGCTGCCTGCCGGTTTCCGCCGCCCGCCGCAGATCGACCTGATAGCGTTCCACAGTCCAGCCGCGGACATATTCCGGCAGGTAGGGCTTGAGGTCCTTGATGGTGGGAAACGGCTCCACTTTCCGCAGCAGATCGAGATGCACGCCGACGGTGCCGGGCACGAGCTCGTCATCGAAAAAATGCCGCAGCTCCCCCGCACTCGGCGCCCAGCGGGTTTTGCGCACCTGGCGGGTGGTCATTTTGCCGTCGGAACCGCGGACGCTCTCGGTTTCGTAATAGTAATATCCCGACTGCGCGGTCCATTTCGCATCGGCATGGGCGTCGAATGTCCAATATGGAAGATAGATGCCATGGAGCTTGTCTGTTAGAGCGGACCGCTTGAGTTTGCCCGGCGCGAACCATCGGCTGCCATACCACTTCCGGAGATCGTCGCGCACGCGGGTCGAGGGGATTTCCGCGGGCAGGAGGCTTTCCGGCGTGATCAGATCCGCCAGGGCGTCGGCCGGGACGATGGACGGGGAACCGCAAAACTCGCAACGTTGCGCCGCGCGGTCGGAATCGAAGATGCTTATGGCGCGGCAACTCTCACATTTCACCGACTTTTTCGCTTCACCCAGCCCGCGCTTGTCGACGGTGACATTCGCCAGCGCCACTTCCAGATCGTGTTCCCTGATGGCGGCTGCGGGATCGTCCCGACCGTCCGACCATGGCAGCACGGTGCCGCAATACGGGCAGGCGAGCGCCTTTTTCGATGCATCCCACTCCGCGTCCCCACCGCATTCGGGGCACGGATGTTTGCGCAGCGCACTGACCTCGGCCATGTTAGGAGCGCTCTACTCCGCGAGGAAGGCGTTCAAGGCGGCCCGGGTGATCCGGTAAACCGAGCCGATCTTCTTCGCGCTCAGGTCCCCGGCTTCGATCGCCTCGATCACATCCGCTTCGGTCACGCCTAACAGGGTCGCCGCTTCCCCGGGGCCCAGCAGCTCGGGAATCGTCGGCCCGGCCGCAGCCGCCGCTTGCGGCTGCTGGATTTGTTTCACCATTTCCTGCGCCAAACTGAAGCCCATCGCCATCTGCGCGGGCATCGCGGCGGCTCCGCCGCCCTCACCCTTGGTCATCGACTCCGCCATCTGGAATTTCACATAATCATTGAGGTTGCCGATCACGCCCATGCTCGAACGCTTGTCGATCGCAGCCTCCACTTCCGGCGGCACCGACACATTCTCGATGATGAAACTGGCGATCTCGATTCCATACTTCGCGATCACCTGAGGATTGATCAGCGGCAGCAGCGCCTCACCCATTTCCATATATCGAGACGCCACGTCCAGGGCGGGCACGCCGCTGGAAGCGAGCGCGTCGCTGAACACACTGACAATCCGCGAGCGCATGGTGTCCGCGAATTCATCGAGCCGGAAATGATGGTCCGTGCCGGCGACCTCGCGAAGAAACACCGTCGGGTTCACAATCTTGAAATCGAAGGTGCCGAACGCCCGCAGCCGCACCACGCCGAAATCCTCGTCCCGCATCATGATCGGGTTCGCCGTGCCCCATTTGTTGCCGGTGAACAGCCGGGTGGTGACAAAATAAACATCCGCTTTGAAGGGCGATTCAAAGCCATATTTCCAACCCTTCAGTTTCGTGAGAACCGGGATGTTCTCCGTGACCAGCGTGTGTTTGCCCGGCCCGAACGTATCGCCGTATTGGCCGAGATATACGAACTGCGCCTCCTGGCTTTCCCGGACGATGAGTTGCGCGCCATTTTTGATCGCCTTGTCCTCATCGGGAAACCGCCACGACAAGGTGTCGCGCGAGTCGTCCGTGAACTCGATGATTTCGAGAAGCTCTCCTTTGATGAAATTGAAAATGCTCATGTGTTTCCGAGGGAAGTTACCGCGCAGTTGAGCGTGCCGGCGGAGCCGCGGAAAGCGAATTTCACTCGAGGCCGCGCGCGTTCACGTCGTCTTCATCCCAACCCAGATAATGTCCCAGCTCGTGCAGGAAGGTCGTGCCCACCTCGTCGCGGAAATCCTGCTCATCCTCCTCCACCCATTCCCAGAGATTTGCCAGAAACAGCCGGATCCGCGGCAGATCCTCCGGGCCGGGCTCGTCCAGCAGGCAGACGCCCTCGAACAGGCCGAGCTCGTCACCTTCCAGCTCGTCATCCACCGCGCCCTGCCCCGGCCGCTCCTCGAAGGAAATCGGCAGCTTGCTCGCCGCCGCCTGCA
>JBBSJY010000044.1:0-26657 GCA_038256845.1 Verrucomicrobiales bacterium
CGCACCTCCGCGGATTGAAAGCATCGTCGCGGCTGTTAGAGCGATCGCCAGCGCCCGCCAGGCCGCCGACCGGATCGTCAAACCCCAGAAGACCAGCGCCAGGATCCCGCAGATCCACACACCCCATGTCATTGCCGCCCGCCACGGCGCCACATTTCCCAGTTCGATCACCATCTCATCCCCCGCGCCGACCACCGGCGCCACGTACTCCACCGACTCCGGCCGCGGTTCCTGCGTCGCCAGCGCGTGCCACGCCAATCCCGCCGCCGCAGCGAGCGCCAACAACCCGAATGCCAGCCTTCCCACGCGTTTCCTCCGTGAATCCTCACCCGGGCTGCACGCTCCCCAGCCCACCAGGGCCGCCAGCAAAACCATCCCGCCCGGCAGCCGCCCGCCCAGCCAATCCCAGCCGGTGCGTGCCAACACCGGCTTCGCCAATTCCACCGTGCCACCCCGCGGGACCAGCACCCGTTCTTCATCGCCCGTGACCGTCCACTCGCCGATCACCACCGGCGCGTCCATCCTCGGCGCTCCCACACTCACCAAGTCCGCCCGGTCCGCCCGGGCGCCATAACGCAGCACCATCTCCACCGCCTCGTCCGGATCCACTCCCGCCGGCAGGGGCAGCAGGATCTCCCCGCCGTCCTCCCGCGCGTTCACCGCCTCCCCGGCCACCCGCGCTTCCCATAGCGACGAGCCTTCCGGCAAACCCAGCCGCAGCACGTTCCGTCCGCGCGACTTCAGGAAAAATCTCGCATCCGTCACCCACTGCCCGTCCCGCGCCACTTGGGTTGTTAGATTGAGGAAATCCACCACCTGTTCCACCGTCTCCCCCGCTTCGAACCACTCGATCTCCATACCGATCTCAAATTCCCGGCCGGTGTATTGCCACGCTTCAAGAGTCGGAGCGGTGCTCAGCAATCGGAACTCGGCCGGGAGTTCGCTCGGATCGATCCTCAGCAACGGTCCCTCGATACGGGAAACCTCGTAGTTCACCTGTAGCGGGCTCACCACCTGCACGAACCCCCGCTCGCCCTGCACTCCGATTGGCCTGACCTCGCCGGGGGAAAGTGTCCCGCTGCTCGCGCTCATCGGCTGCTCGAATGTCAGCAACACCGTCCCCGCCCCCAGCATCGGCCTGGAAAGCGGAACGATCACCGTCTCCCCCTCCCGCCGCCAGTCGCGGCCCACGTTTTGCCCGGTCACCTCGACATTTCCCACCGCCCCCGGCACCGAAATCCGCCATTCGGTCGCCGGCGCTCCCACCACGAAATAGTTGATCAACACACTGCCGTAAGCCGCCCCGGACTTCAGCGAATACAGGTGAAACACGTCCGCCTGCACGCTCCGGCCGAGCGCTTCCACCGTCAGTTCCACCCGCCAATCCGGCTCGCGAATCCGGAATGTTTGCTGCATTCCGGCCGTGCGCTTCGGGAAAAACGTGATCGGCACTTCGGCCACGCCCGTGCGGGCGGCAGCCTCCAATCGATAGCTCGGCGCGGACACAGCGCCGACGTAGCCGCGGTGGGATCTCGCTCCCGGAAAGGCCAGTCGTGGCAACTCCCATGGCCCCGCTGCCGCCGCCTCGTTTTTCTCCAGCCGCAGCCCGATCAACTGCCGGTCCATCACCGCTTCCCGGAAAAGGATCTTCAACGTCCGCCGCCCGTCCCGCACCTCGCCCGCCAGCGCATGATCCGCGACCGCCGCACCGGTTACCGACACCACCGCGTAATCGGCCGGAATCTCCATCTCCCACTCGGACAGCGGAGCTTCCCTGATATCCAATTCCAAATCCACCGCGATCCGCCGGTCGCTCTCTCCGAATTCATAGACCGTCACTTCGCTCACCCCCACTTCCGGAAGAATCTGGTCCGCCTCGATTCCATAACTGTATCCTGCCGACGGGATCCGATAAACGAACACCTGCCGCAATCCCTCGCCGCCTTCACCCGGAAATTGTTCAGGCGACAATTGGATCAATCCCGCCGCATCCGTGATCGACACCCGCACCGCTCCCTCATTCGCCACTCTCAGCCAACCGCCGTGACGGAGCGCCCCGACCGGCGTCAGGCTCAACGCTTCGCTGCTCGCAGGCAAGGCCCCCAGTGATGATTGGGCTTCGATCGTCAGCCTTCCGGTGCCCTCGATCGGCCGGCTCAAACGGATTTCTAACAGTCGATTTTCCGCATCCTCACGCACCGACCATCCGAGCACCGCCTCGCCGGAAACCCCCAGCACCTCGCCCGGCCCCGCCAACCCGATCACCAGCTCCGAAAGGCGGCCTTGCAGCACCCGCAGATCCAGCACCGACCTTTGTCTCAGCAGGCCGCTGCCCACCCTCACGTCCGTGGTTTCATCGCTGGAGAAAAACAAGGTGCCGTCCGCCACCGCGTCCGCGCCGCGCCAGGCGAACGATGCCGTCCCGCCCGCTGGCAGGAACCCTTGCCATATCTCCCCCACCCGCCGCGGCACCACCGGCCGTCGGGCATCGAATTCCATATCTCCATCCAGCCCGCCCAAGTTCACCGGCACCACCACTCCCGCCGGCAAGACAAACTCCGCCACACGCCAGCCACCCGTCCGCTTCACCGGCACCGCGAAATCAATCGTTATGGGAAACTCACCCACCGCCTCCGCCACCAGTTCGTATTTCCCATCGCGCAACACCACATGCCAGCCGTCACCCGATGCCGCGCCCGCCAGCGCGGCCCCGCCACCTAACAGATCAAGCGAGGATCCCAGCGCCACCGACCTCAGCACCCCGGCGAGGCGAAACGCGACGCTGCTCCCATCCTCCGCCAGACGACCGTCCAACACCGCTTCGACCAACTGCAACCCGCGCGCGTCCGATCCCATGGCAAACACCTCCAGCTCCAGCCGCGAAACCCCCGATCCCACAAACCGACGGCCCTTCGCCCCTTCCACCGGTGCCAGCCCTTCCGCCACCCGCGGCCGGAAATCCACCCCCGCCGCAGGCTCCACCGTTAGATCGAGCGAAAATCCCGTCGCCGCTCCCGGACCGGGCAACAGCACCGGCACCGCATCGCCGCTTCTTGTCGAACGCGTCCGCACCTCCACCGCCAGATCGCCCGTTTCCCCATCCGTAACCGGCCGCAGGTCGAGAAACCGGCCGCCATCCTCCGCCACCCGCACCGCCCAATCCCGCAATCCCTCGCCGTTCACGGAATCCACCTCACCGCCGCCTGAAAGCGCCAGCGTCAGCACCTCGGGTATTCCCTGGTGCACGGAAAACGCCAGGCGCTGGAAGGTCGTCACCTCATCAACGGTCACCCGCGCCTCCACCGTCGCGGATGCGGAGAAGAACAACGGGACCGGCTTCTCCGGTTTAGGGACCGGGATCACCACGATCCGTTCGTCGCCCTCCTGAGCGCCGGCCATGGCAAGTGAGATGACAAGGAATGACAGGAATCTGGCGATCTGTTGTTTCATGATGGTATTCTCCGGAGATCTAACGACGGGGTTTCCGATCTTTGGGTAAACGGCGTGTAAATTGCAGAACCGCAGGGACCGGTTTCCTTGGAGGATATTCCAAAGTCTTCTTCGGCAGGGATCGCTCTCCGCAGCGAAGGCAGGGATCGCTCTCCGCAGCGGTCCGGCCAAACGTCAATCGATCGCCTCGATCATCTCCAACAGCTCCACCACCCGCGCGCTCCCGCCGAACGCCCGGCGCACTTCCGCCTTGGTCTGGCTAAACTCGGAAAAGTCGATCGCCTCGGCAAGCGGGCCGCCGCGGAGCTTTTCCCCGGCCATCATGGCCAGTCCCGCAAGCTGCAAACTCGGGCTCGCACGGTCGAATGCAGGAGTCGCCGCGTCATATCTCAAAGTCCAGCTCCGCTCGACCATCTCCCCGCTGGCCGTGTCGCGGAATCTCACCGACACCTCACCGATTTCGCCCTCGCCATCGGGCAGCGTTTCGATCTGATAGAGCGCCACACCGGCTTCGTCCGCCGCCAGCTCCGCCGCATCCACGGCATCGTTTTGGAAATCCTCCTCGCGCAGCCGGTCCGCATCGAATCCCACCAGCCGGTAAGCTCCCACCCGCGCCGGGTTGAATTTCACCTGGACCTTCACGTTCTCGGCCGCCGGCCGGAATGCGCCGGCCACACGCCGGGCGAACTCGCCCGGATCGGCCGCATTCACCACCAGATAGCGGCCGTTGCCATGTCTCGCCATCTCACCTAACAGACGATCGTTCAGTTCGTCGGTGCCCATTCCGGCGATATCGAACGCCAGCCCTTGCTGACGCAGTTCCGAGATCTGTGCCGATAGCCGGGCGGGGTCCGCATTGCCGAGATTCGCCGCGCCATCCGTGAACAGGATGATTCGGTTCTGTGCGCCCTCCAGGCGTTGGCGCAGTGCCAGCTCGCGCGCCAGTTTCAACGCTTCCTCGAAATTGGTTCCTCCGTCGGTCGCCGTCCGTGTGGCGAGATCGGGCAAACTCGCCGCGTCCGCGCCGCTCACACCTTCCGCCAGCAGATGGGGCGTCCGCGCGAAACCGATCACCGTCACCCGGTCGGCCGGGGTGAGCAGGGTCACCAGTCCGCCGACCGCCGTTGCCAGCGCCTCGCGCCGGTCGTCGCGTCCCATCGAGCCGGATTGATCGACCAGCAAGGTGAGCCGCAGCGGTTGGGATGCGGCCCGGCCTTCCGACGCCGTCCGCAAGCCCACCCGCAGCAACTGCCGGCCCGGCAACACCGGATCCGCCGCTTGCTCGATCCGCGCAGCGATCGGCTCGCCGGCGGCCGGCGCGGGATCTTCATAATCCACCGCATTATAAAACTGCTCGACCCGCACGCCCGCCGGATCCGGCCGCCCGCCCTTGGCAACCGCCGCTTGGGCGAGCCGGAACGAAGCGTCACCGACGTTCAAAGAGAAGGTTGATACCGGTTCTTCCGACGCGTGTGTTTCGACCACTTCCGCAGGCAGATGATAGAGCCCATCGGCTTCCGCAAGGAGCGCCGGATTTTCCGCGGGAGCGGCCGCAACATCGCTGAGATCACTTCCCGCCACAGCGGCCTCGAACATATCGAGCATCTCGGTTCCCTCTTCAACGACATCGACACGACCGCGGGTCTGAGGGAAAACATCCGGAGCCGGATTGTTCAGAAGAGCATCGATGTTGTTGCGATTGATCGCCTCGTCCCCGCTCCGCAACGCCAAGGCCACCACTTTACCTTCTGCCGGAACACTCAACTCCCACGCTTGGTCCACCTGGCTCAGGAGTTCGGCGCGGGTGTGATCGTCGGCCGCGCGATAGTAATCGGTCTTTGCATCGGCGATTCGTTCAAGGCCACGGCGGGCGGCCGAGTTATAGGGATCTGTTCGGATTACTTCTTCGTATTCCTTCTTGGCCTCATCGAACTTTCCTAAATTGTAGTTCCCTTCGGCGGTATATAGGCCGCGGCGAACGCGATCCACCTTCGCGGCGGGCTCATCCGGCACGGCGCCGGAGACATCACTCAATCTCATCGCCCTCTCGGCTTGCTCCCCAGCCGCGGCTCCCGGCGTGTTGCCAAACCGGAATTGCGCGGGCCCGGCAAGTTCACCTTCCTCCTCTCCATATCCAGAGGACTCTCTCGCCCGTGGCCCTGCCGAAGTCTCAAGTTCCGCCAACAAACCCATCGGTTCGGCCACGGGAGCCGCTGAAGCTGCCGGTGCCGAGGGAACGGTTCCCGCCGCCGCGAGACCCAATTCAGGGCCACCGTCCGCACGGCCTGCTATTTCCTCCCCGATCAACTTGACCTTCAACCGCTGGAGCTCCGTCTGGTCCTGCTCGAATTCCCGCTTCGCATCCACATAGTCCTGCGCATCCAATCCGCGACTGATTGCCTCTTCCCGTTTGTCAGCCGTCTTCACCTCGACCTTCGCAAGCCGATCATCAGCGGGAATCAATTTTTCTTCGATGCCTCTTCCAAAGCGGGCCACCCCTGCATAGGCGTCGCCCTCGTTTGACTGGCGGTAGAACGAATCTTTGCCGGTATCAATGATCCCTTTGGTCCGCACGATCATGGAAAGCACCTTTCTCCGCTCTTCGACTTTTTCCTCCTGGGCGCGGACCTCCTGCCTCAATGCCGCGAGGTCCACCGATTCCCGATCGGATTCCACCGATTCCTGCATCCGCGGTCCAAATTGCGATGGGACCCCGGCTTCCGGAGACGCCCCCCCCGCGATTTCATCCGCCGCCCGTTCGGTGGCCGGAGGGTTGAATGCCCCCGGTCCCATCAGGAAAACGGCCACGGCGGTCACCACCACACAGGCCGCGATCATCGTGATCGCCCGGCGCCGCGAAAACGCCACCCGCCGCTCGATCTCCGCGTCCCCGCCTAACAGCGACTCCAGCCGCTGGCGTTTTTCTCCCGACAGCCGCCATTCCGGATCCGCCGCGGTGGCGGCCGCCTCGCCTAACAGGCCGTGGATCTCCCGCACCTCGTCGGCGAACGCGCGCAATTCCGCATCGTCCTTGCACAGGTTCTGCAATTCCTCCGCTTCGAACGCGGAGGCCTCGCCCAGCACCCATGCCACAATCCGGGCTTGCAGCCGTTCCTCGTTGCCGGGTTCGTGTGATGGAAATTCGTTCATGGAAATGATGGGTAATGTTCAACCCTCGGCCGATTCGACACCCATGCGGCGGAGGGAATCGGCGAGGTTTTTCAAAAGGTGGTGAAGTTTGTAGCCGACGTTGCCGACGCTCATGCCGGTGCGCTGGCTGATTTGCTCGTATTTGAGGCCTTCGTGATATTTCAAGCCGATGAGCCGGCGGTCGTCGTCCTTGAGTTCCGCCATCAACAATTGCAGCGTGCCGATGGCCTCCAGCCGGACCATCGAGCGGCCGGGATCGGGAGCGGCGCTTTCCCATTCCCGGTCATCGGCCAGCGGCGTCTCCCGGCGGTGATCGCGGCGATAATTGAGCGCGAGATTCCGCACCGCCCGGAACAGCCAGGCCCGCGGGTTCGCAACCTCGTCCCAATGCGCGTGCAGCCGGAGAAACGCCTCCTGCACCAGGTCCTCCGCCGTTTCCCGCTGCCCCACCAGCCCGTGGGCGAATCGCAAAAGCGGCGATTCCTCCGCATCGAACACCTGCCGGTAAGACGGTTTGTCCTCCATGGCAGGGCGGGGGGCGATCATCGGCACGGGGGCGATTTCAGCCCGTTGCGGGGCGATGGCGGTGAAGGTATCCATGAATCGGCGGGCGTCGCATCATGACTTCCAACAGAAAAGACCCGCTGGCGCGACAATCCTTGGAAAAAAATCCGACATTTTCCGCAACGGGGCGCAAGCGAATGAATTGAGCGGGTCGGTCTTTCTCGCCCCGGCGCACGGATCGTGCTTTGGTCCGCGCAGATGATTCGGGAAAAGGAACGCCTTGCGGAGGACATGGAGCGGGAAAAGAACTGGAAGCGCTGGGGCCCTTACCTCAGCGAGCGCCAATGGGGCACCGTGCGGGAGGACTACTCGGACCACGCGAATGCCTGGGCGAATTTCCCCCACGACCACGCCCGGCGGCGCGCCTACCGCTGGGGCGAGGACGGTTTGCAGGGATGGACCGACCGCCAGTGCCGGCTGTGTTTCGCCCCCGCGTTGTGGAACGGCAAGGACACGATTCTCAAGGAGCGGCTGTTCGGCCTCGGCGGCAACGAGGGCAACCACGGCGAGGACGTGAAGGAGTGTTATTACTATCTCGATTCCACACCCACCCACTCCTACACCAAGGCGCTCTACAAATACCCGCAGGCGGCATTCCCCTACACCGCGATCCGGGTGGAAAACCAGCGCCTCGGCCGCAGCGGGCCGGAACTCGAGTTGGCCGACATGGGGATTTTCAACGAGGGCCGCTACTTTGACGTGATGCAGGAGGTGGCGAAGCGTTCGCCGGACGACCTGCTGTGGAAAATCACCGTCACCAATCACGGGCCGGTCAGCGCTCCGATCCATGTGTTGCCGAGCCTGTGGTTCCGCAACGTCTGGACGTGGGGAAACGAGCGCGACAAGCCACTCGAGAAACCGGAGTTGGTGCTGGAGGACGGATTCATCAGGGTCCGCCACGAGACGCTCCGGGAATATCGTTTCCACGCGGAATCGCCGGAGATCGAGAAAGCGACCTCCTGGTGGTTCACGGAAAACGAAACCAACCATCGCAGCATCTTCGGCACTGAGAATCCCACGCCTCATGTCAAAGACGCGTTCCACCGCCACCTGATCAAAGACGAGGCCGGAGCCATCTCGTCCAAGTCACGCGGCACCAAGGCGGCGGCCCACTTCAAGTTCATGGTTCCCGCCGGGAAAAGCGTGACCATCCGTTGCCGGCTGCACGCGGAAACCGAGGACAACGGCCTAACGGGTCTGGACGGTTTCGACGAAACCTTCGCGGAGAGAATCCGTGAATGCGACGAGTTCTATGAAGAAGTCATTCCCAAGGGGATCTCCGCCGACGAACGGATGATCTGCCGGCAGGGATACGCCGGGCTGCTTTGGACCAAACAGTTTTTCCACTATGTCGTGGAAGATTGGCTGAAGGGCGACCCCGGCAGCGTGGAGCCTCCCGCCTCCCGCCTGACCGGTCGCAATTCCGACTGGTTGCATTTTTACGCGCGTGATGTCCTGTCGATGCCCGACAAGTGGGAGTACCCTTGGTTCGCGGCCTGGGACACGGCCTTCCACATGATCCCCTTTGCCGCGCTGGACCCGGACTTCACCAAACGCCAGCTTCTGCTCCTGCTGCGTGAGTGGTACATGCATCCGAACGGCCAGCTTCCCGCTTACGAATGGAATTTCTCCGACGTCAATCCCCCCGTCCACGCCTGGGCGGTGTGGCGTGTTTACAAGATCGCCGACCGCAAGGGTCAGCGCGACCTGTTGTTTCTCGAGCGGGCGTTTCAAAAACTGCTGTTGAATTTCACCTGGTGGGTGAACCGCAAGGATGTCGAGGGAAGGCATGTTTTTGGCGGCGGCTTCCTCGGATTGGATAACATCGGGGTCTTCGACCGCTCCCATGCGCTGCCCGGCGGTGGCCGTCTCAACCAGGCCGACGGGACGGCTTGGATGGCCTCCTTCTGCCTCACGATGCTTGCCATGGCATTGGAGCTGGCGCTCAAAAAACCCGCGTACGAAGACATCGCCTCCAAGTTTTTCGAACACTTCGTCAACATCTGCGATGCCATCAACGCGCTCGGTGGGACCGGCCTGTGGGACCGGCAGGACGGCTTCTTCTATGATCAGCTCATCATCGATCATGAAGAACCGATCCCGCTGCGGATCCGTTCGCTCGTCGGCCTCCTGCCGATGTGCGCGGTGACGGTTCTCAAGCAGAAAACGATCGACCGGCTGCCGGGTTTCCGCAAGCGGATGGACTGGTTCCTCGTCAACCGGCCGGACCTTCTCAAATATGTCAGCGCCCGCCGCGTCCCGGGCCGCAAGAATTCCGGACGGTGCCTGTTGGCGATTCCCAGCGAGACGCGCCTGCGGAAATGCCTCGCCTACATGTTGGATCCGGAGGAGTTTCTATCCGATTTCGGAATCCGATCGCTCAGCAAGGCGCACGATGAGACCCCGTTCGTGTTCGAGCACGGCGGGCAGCGTCATGAGGTTCCCTACACGCCCGGTGAGGCAACGACCGACATGTTCGGCGGGAATTCCAACTGGCGCGGACCCATCTGGTTTCCCACCAACTTCCTCATCATCGAGGCGCTGGAGCGTTATTATTTTTTCTACGGCGACTCCTTCACGATCGAGTATCCGACCGGTTCGGGAAACAGTGCGACCCTCCGGGAAATCGCAATCGACCTCTGCGACCGGCTGATCTCGCTGTTCACCCCGGACAAGAACGGATTCCGCCCGTGCTTCGGTGATGCGGAGCGCTACCGCGATGTGCCGCACTGGCAGAATCTCCTGCTCTTCCACGAGTACTTCCATGCGGAAACGGGCGAGGGTCTGGGAGCCTCCCACCAAACCGGCTGGACGTCGCTGGTCGTCCGTCTGGTCCGCGAACGCCGGGAAAAACTGCTGGACAGCCACATGAGCGAACAGCCGGACGCGGTTCACTGAGGACGCACGCCGCACCATCCCCGCGACCAGCCGACCGCGAGCGGCACGCCGTAAAGCTCGCTGAGCGAGGGACTGGTGAGAACCGTCCGCGAAGAGCCGTCCGCCACCACGCGGCCTTCCTTCAATAGCACCACCCTGCCGATTTCCGGAGGAATTTCCGCCGGATGATGGGTCACCAGCACCAATGTCCTCCCCCCGTCGGGCAACACCCGGAGCAGAGAGGTGAGCTGGATCGCCGCGGCGAAATCCAGGGCGGTGGAAGGTTCGTCGAGCACCAGGATCTCCGGATCGTGCACCAACGAGCGGGCAATCAGAAAGCGCCGCCGTTCTCCTGACGACAAGGTGCCGAAATCACGTTCCGCGAGTGGCAGAACCCCCATGGTTTCCATGACCTCCGCCGCCTTTTGTTTGTCCGCCGCGGAGAAGCGCATGTCGCGCGTCCGGCCGTAGGCGCCCCGCAAAGACGATAGCACGGCATCGCTGGCTATCTCCAGCGGATGGAACCGCGCCACCTCCTCGGGCATCACCACGCCGATCCGGTGGCGGATTTCCTCGAGCGACCAGAGGTCCTCGCCGAACAGGCGGCACTCGGTCCCGCGCTTTGCTTCCGGCCGCACCTCTCCGGTGAGAAGCTTGAGGAAGGTGCTCTTCCCCGCGCCGTTCGGCCCGAGAATGGCAACGCTTTCGCCCTGGCGGAGGATTAGCGAAAAGTCACGCAGCGCGGCGGTCTCCCCGCGCCACACCGTCGCGTCGCGGATTTCAAAAAAGGGCTTTCCCATGGAGTGGACTCGTCCGGCAGGAGGATCACGAGGGCCGGCCCGCCCGCGACAGCGCCCCGCTCATGGCATGAAGAGGATGCAGATCGGTTTGGGGCAGGGAACGGTATTGCCGGGCTCTCCCAACTTTCCCGTTTCCGGATCCAGGGACATCACGCTGATGGTGTTGGAATCCTGATGGGCGCAGAGCAACCAGCGGCCGCTCGGATCGATCTTGAAATGACGGGGCGCCTTGCCACCGCACGGCGCGTGTTGGAGAAGCGTCAGCTTTCCGGTGTTTACATCGCGACGGTAGACCGCGATCGAATCATGACCTCGGTTGGAACCGTAGACAAACCGGCCGTTGGGATGGACCTCGATCTCCGCCGTGGTGTTGTTGCCCTGAAAATCCCCGGGCAAGGTCGGAACGGTCCCGAGCGCCCGAAGCTCCCCGTTCCCGGCCTTGTGGCTGGCGGCGAGAATCGTGTTATCGAGCTCGTTGATGACGTAGGCATGGCGCTCATCCGGTGAAAACGCCATGTGCCGGGGGCCTGCTCCGGGCGCGGTGGAGAGGGATGGCAGCGGATCGGTCAAGGCGGAGGTCCCGTCATCGAAGCGGTAGATCAGGACCCCGTCGAGACCTAGATCGGGCACGAAAAGATAGCTGTTCGATTCGTCGAAATACACCCCGTGGGCGTGGGGCCCGTCCTGCCGCTTTTCATTCGGACCGCTGCCCTTGTTGGTGATGACCGAGACCAATTCGGTTGGCTTGCCTTTCGAATCGAGGCGCACGGTGGAGATCTTGCCGTCGCTGTAGTTTGCGATCGCAACCGTCCGGCCGATCTCGTCGATCGCCAGATGGGTCGGATTCTTTCCACCGGAGGAAACTTCGGCGAGCAAGGTCAGGCTCTGGTCGACATCGATGGAGAAGGCCGCCAACGAACCGGTCCCATCTTCAAAAGGTGCGCGCGGCTGGCCCACCGCATAGAGAATGGGTTCCGACGTGTGGAGGGCGAGAAAGCCGGGATTCTGGTATTCCGCCGCGAGTGCGGGCACGCTCAGCTTTCCGGTCGAGGGATCGAAGTCGGCCAGATAGATCCCCTTGCTTTCGCCTCCACCGGTATTGGTGCCGATGAAAACGGGGATGGCGGAAAGCGGAGTCAGCAGCAAGCCGGACAAGACGAGAACTCGATGATACATTGGATTACGGAGACGTTGTGTATTGCGGGATTCTATCGGGGCGGATCAGACGTTGAAATCGAAGTGGCGGTTCGCGTTTTCAAAACACACGTCGCGGATCAGCCCGGCAAGCGTTTCGAAGTCGTCCGGAAGCTCGCCGCGATCGGCCTCGCTGCCAATCAGATTGCAGAGGATGCGGCGGAAATACTCGTGCCGCGGGAAGGATAGGAACGAGCGGGAGTCCGTCAGCATGCCGACGAAGCGCGAGAGAAGCCCGGTGGATGACAACGCATCGAGCTGGAGCTCCATCCCGTTTTTCTGATCGAGGAACCACCAGCCGGATCCGAATTGGATTTTCCCCGGCACCGAGCCGTCCTGGAATGGACCGGTCATGGCAGCGAGGAGGTAGTTGTCGGTGGGATTGATGTTATAGATGATGATCTTCGGCAAGGAGCCCTGGCTGGCGAGCGTGTCGAGATACTTGACCAGCGGGGCCCCCTGCGGGGTGTCGCCGATGGTATCGAAGCCGGAGTCCGGGCCGAGCTGCTGGAACATCCGCGAATTGCTATTCCGGAACGGGCCGAGGTGGAGCTGTTTGGTCCAGCCCTTCGCGGCATCGAGCTGGCCGAAGAAAACCATCAGATGGAACGAGAACCGCTCCTTCTCCTCGGCGGTGGCCGCCTTGCCGTTGCGCGCCCTGTCGAAAATCGAAGCCGCATCCTGATCCGAGCAAGCGAGTGCCGGGCAGCGGTCCAGCCCGTGGTCCGACAACCGCCCGCCCGCCGCGTGGAAATCATCGTGACGTTTCTCCAGGGCCGCCAGCAGGTCGGGAAGACGTTCGATGGATTGACCGGAAACCCCTTCCAGTTTCTCCAGCCATTTCGCGAGAAGCTCCGGCTGATCGACGCCGAAGGCCTTGTCCGGCCGGAACGTCGGCACCACGCGCGTCTTCAATTCCAGCTTCGCGATGGCGAGGTGGTCATCGAGCGGATCGGCGGGATCATCGGTGGTTCCGACGACCCGGACATCGAACTTTTTCAGCAGCCCGTGGGTGGAGAAATCCGGCTCGGCCAGTTTCGCGTTGGTGCGCTCCCAGATCTCATCCGCGGTCCTTGGCGAGAGCAGGACGTCGATGCCAAAGTAGCGCTGCAGTTCGAGATGCACCCAGTGATGCATCGGGTTGCGCAACGTGTAAGGGACCGTTTCCGCCCACGCCTGGAACTTCTCGCGGGGCGAGGCATCGCCTGTGATGAGCTTTTCATCAATCCCATTGGCTCGCAGCAGACGCCACTTGTAGTGGTCGCCTCCCAGCCAAATGTCGGAAATGTCCTGCCACCGGTGGTTGCTCGCGATCTCGCGGGGAGAAAGGTGGCAATGGTAATCAATGATCGGCTGCCCGGCGGCCACTTCATGATAGAGTCGGCGTGCGGTGGGCGAATGAAGGAGGAAATTCTCGTCGGGATATGACATCGCTCCGCCATAACACCGCGGCGGACGCCCGGCTCCAAGCGATAAAACGCCCGACGCGGCAAATCCCTCATTTCCACCGGACATCCGTGCAGACGCCCCGCTCGCGCGGAACGTCCCCGCCGGGATAGCTTAGGCTGGTATAGGCCGGGTCGTATGAAACGGTCACGCCGATCTGCGCGCGCGCCGCCGCCATGAGCTTCGGACCGGGCTCCGCGCAGAGCGGCACACAGAAGATAACCAGGAAAAGCAGCGCTTTCATCGGCAGATTACTCGGAAAGCGGGGTCAGCTCGACCTTGCGGAACTCGACCTCGGTCCCTTCCGCCTGGAGTGCGATTTTCCCGGAGCTGGCGGTGCAGTTCGTGCCGTGATTCACCCGCTCGCCATTGACGTGGACGATCACCTCATCGCCCTTGCACTCGATGGTCATGGTGTTCCACTCGCCGAGCGGCTTTTCCGAGCCATCGGTCAGATTGAGGATACGGCGGGCGTCGGCAGGTCCGCCACCGAATTTCTGTCCCTCTCCGCGCGGGCGGCGTTTTTCCATGTCCGGCACTTCGATGTTTTCGCCGATGCACCAGAAGTCGCCGGCATGCTCATGCATCATCTGCACTTCGATCGACTTGGGAAACATGTCGTAGAGCATGCGCGGCTCCGAGGAGTGGACGAGCACGCCGCAATTTCCGCCTGTGCCGGGGAAGCGGTATTCGACGTGCAGCTTGTAGTCCGCGTAGCTTTCTTTGGTGAGCAGGTGGCCGAGCGGCTTGCCGAGGCTGACCAGCATGCCATCGCGAACAATGAAACTGGCCGGAGTTTCGGGTTTCCCATCCGCTTCAGGAACATCGGGGGTCCAGTTTGAAAGGTCTTTGCCATTGAAAAGGGCAACAGGTTCGGCGAAGGCCACGGCCGCGAGGGCATACCAGAGGATCGATTGGGTTTTCATCGTTGGGATTGGGGTTCCCTCTTCTTTGCCGCATGTGCGGTCCCTATTCAAGCAGTTTGGGAAACCCGTCCCGCTGGCACGGATGCTTTTTTACTCATTCCACCTTTCCCGGGGTTGCGCGCCGCGGGTTTTCCGATAAGAAAAGGGACCTGCCCGTCATGGCACGCGCAGGTTTCCGACCATCATGTGCCCCCGACTTGATTTCCGCAGCCGACACCTGGGCCCCATCGCAGAGGATCGCGAGGAAATGCTCCGCGAAACCGGCCACGCGCACCTCGCCGATCTGATCGACGCCGCAGTCCCGCATGGCATCCGCCTTGAGGAATCGCTCGACCTTCCTTTTGCGCGATCCGAGCAGGACGCGCTGGCCTGGTTGAAAGCACTCCTTTCGAAGAACCGGGTTTTGAAAAGCTTCATCGGGCAAGGATATCACGCCACCCACACACCCGCTGTCATCCAGCGGAACATCCTGGAAAATCCCGGCTGGTACACCGCCTACACTCCCTATCAGGCGGAAATCGCCCAAGGCCGCCTGGAGGCTCTGCTCAATTTCCAGACGATGGTCACCGACCTAACGGGTCTGGATGTCGCCAACGCGTCATTGCTCGACGAAGGCACCGCCGCAGCCGAAGCGATGACATTGGCACTGGCAGGGAAACCGAAGGGAAAAGCCATCTTTGTTTCCGACCGCTGCCACCCGCAAACCATCGATGTGGTTCGCACCCGCGCCGAACCGCTGGCAATCGAAGTGATCGAAGGCGACTGGCAGAACTTCGACCCGGCCGGCACCGAAGGACTCTTCGCCGTCCTCGTCCAATATCCGGACACGCGCGGAAGGATTGACAATTTCGCCGGATTCTTCGGACGGGCGAAGAGTGCCGGAGCCGTCTCCATCGTCGCGGCCGATCTTCTCGCACTTGCCGTCTTGAAAGCGCCGGGAAGTCTCGGCGCGGACATCTGCGTCGGATCCTCGCAACGATTCGGAGTTCCGCCAGGCTTCGGCGGCCCTCATGCGGCATTCATGGCGTGCCGCGATTCGCTGAAGCGGAAGATGCCCGGCCGGCTGATCGGTGTCTCCGTCGATTCACGTGGCAAGCCCGGATACCGGCTTTCCCTCCAGACCCGGGAACAACACATCCGCCGGGACAAGGCGACCTCCAACATTTGCACCGCACAAGTGCTTCTTGCGGTGATGGCGTCGATGTATGCCGTCTATCACGGGCCCGAAGGCATCCGCCAGATCGCCCGCACCGTCCACACCCGCACCGCCGATCTGAAGGCGACATTGGTCGTTTCCGGAATCGAAGCCGAAGAGGGCTGGTTTTTTGACACGCTTGTCGTCCGCGTGCCCGGGGCCGCGGAGGATATCCATTCGAAAGCGGTCGACGCCGGCTTCAATCTCCGTCGCATCGACGCCGATCATGTCGGCGTTTCATTCGATGAAACCACCACCGCGGACGATGTGGGAACCATCGCCAAGCTCTTCGGATGCCAGCTTGTCGTTCACGCCGATACGCCGCGCGCATGGCCGGCCGCGATGGATCGGGACACGCCCTATCTCACCCAGACCGTTTTCAACAGCTATCATTCGGAAACGGAGATGCTCCGTTATCTCAAGCGGCTGGAGTCGAAGGACCTCGCGTTGAACGAATCGATGATCGCGCTCGGCTCCTGCACCATGAAGCTGAACGCGACCTCCGAAATGCTTCCGCTAAGCTGGCCGGAAGTCGCCGCCCTCCATCCCTTCGTGCCTGAGGACCAAAGCATCGGTTACCGCGAGATGTTGAAAATGCTTGAAGACTGGTTGGCGGAAATCACCGGCTTCGCAGCCGTTTCCCTGCAGCCGAACGCCGGCTCCCAGGGCGAATATGCCGGTCTGCTCGCCATCCGGCGTTATCATCAGGCGCGTGGCGACCAGCATCGCGATGTTTGCCTCATTCCCGTCTCCGCCCACGGCACCAATCCGGCCTCCGCCGTGATGGCCGGGATGAAAGTGGTCGGCGTGAAGTGCGATCAAGACGGCAATATCGACGTGTCCGATCTGACCGCCCGCACCGAAGAGCATCGCGACAGGCTTTCGGCCCTGATGGTCACCTATCCTTCGACCCACGGCGTTTTCGAGGAAACGATCCGTGACATATGCAACATCATCCATGATGCCGGCGGGCAGGTTTACATGGATGGCGCCAACATGAACGCACAAGTCGGCTTGACCAGCCCGGGCCTCATCGGCGCGGACGTGTGTCACCTGAACCTGCACAAGACCTTCTGCATTCCCCATGGAGGCGGCGGCCCCGGCGTCGGCCCCATCGGCGTCGCCCCGCAGCTCATGCCCTATCTCCCCGGCCATCGGGAGCTCCAGGCAAAGGAATCGCCCGTTTCCTCCGCCCCCTGGGGCAGCGCGTCGATCAATGTGATTTCATGGATGTACATCGTGATGATGGGGCCGGCCGGTCTTACGGAAGCCACCGAGGTGGCAATTCTCAATGCAAACTATGTCGCCAAACGGCTTTCGCCGTTCTATCCGATCCTCTACACCGGCAACCAGGGCCTCGTCGCACACGAATGCATCATCGATGTCCGCCCGCTTTCCGAAAAGAGCGGCATCACCGTCGAGGACGTGGCAAAACGGCTGATGGATTATGGCTTCCACGCCCCCACGATGAGTTGGCCGGTCAGCGGAACCCTCATGATCGAACCCACGGAATCCGAGAGCAAACCCGAGCTCGACCGCTTCTGCGCTGCGATGATCTCCATCCACGGTGAAATCACCGCTGTCATCACCGGGACCTCGGATGCGCAGGACAATCCTCTCAAACACGCCCCCCATCCCGTGGAAAGCGTCTGCGCCAATGATTGGACGCATGGTTACTCCCGCGAACAAGCCGCCTTTCCCTTGCCCTATCTCCGCCATCACAAGTTCTGGCCGGCGGTCGGCCGTATCGACAACGTCCATGGCGACCGCAATCTTGTCTGCACCTGCGACTCCGTGGAATCCTACGCGGAAACCGGGGCCTGAGTGATGTTGGGAGGCCCCCCTCGACTGGAACTCATGGCGCGGAGACGTTCCGGCGACCATCCTGTTCATCATCCGGGAGGGGGAGGTGCTTCTCATTCGGATGTGGGATGATGATCGCCACTGGTTTCCGTTCCTGCTCGAAGACAGGCCGTTTCCCGGCCGCTTTGTGTTTGAAGGCGAACGCCTCGATTGGGGAGATATCCAACCGGATGTCGGTTGGTAGACCTTCGCGGGAGGCGCAAAAAAGCCGCCCCCCTGCGTGGGAGACGGCTCGTGGATGTTTACGCGGGGATCTAGCAGACCCCGCTTCCGGATCAGAGCGAACTCTTGAGGCTGTTGAACCTGGACTTCAGTTGATCGAGTTCCTTCTCGCCCTTTTGGATCTGATTGCCCAAATCGAGCAGAACTCTCAGCTTGGAGCTGAAGTCACCGGAGACCGGAGAGGAGACGTCTGCGGATTTCTGGGTGTACTTGCGGGTGGTTTTGCCAGCTTTCGCGGCTTTCGGCGCTTTTGGCGCTTTGGCGGCCTTGCCCTTCTTCGAAGCGGAAGGACTGCCGGCGTTCTTCAACCAACCGGCGATGGTAAGTTGGGAAACCCCGAACTTTGCGGATGCGGCGCTTTGCCCGCCACGACCGTTATCCTCATTGTGTTTCTCAACGAAGGAAACGACCTCTTGCTTTTGGGCATCGCTGTAGCGCTTGCCCTTCATGGAAGTATTCTTGGTGCTCATGTCGGCGAAAAATTAGTGTCCGCTTTCACCGCCGCAAGTACAAAGTTAGTAACTCGCGCAATAATAGCTAATTTACTTCCTCACTTTTACATGATATCCCATAATCCTCAAGAATATGCCTATGAGCAACCAGCTCGTTGAGAGTCTCAATCCAATGATCCGCACCTTGCCGGACGATGGATCTCGACACCACACCACCGAATCCAATGAACAAGTCGACATCCGGGCGGGTTTCCAAATCTGATACTCCATCACCCACCATGACAACCCGCCGGGGCCTCATGGCGGCCTTCCATTCGCGGATCACCTCGTTCTTGCCCATGTTGCGGGTGGTCGGATAGATTTCACCGTAGCCCGCATAAGACCCGTCATCATTGAAGTGGAGCGGCACAGCTTCCACATGATCGATCCCAAGTTCGCGGGCGAGCGGAGCGATCAAGGGCGCAAATCCTCCGGAAAGAATCACCGGCAGCCAGCCATTGGCCTTCAGTTCGCCGACCGCCTCACGGGCACCGGGGACAATGGTGGCGACATAACGCTCCGCCACCCGATCCGCGATTCTCCGATCGGGACGGATGATGTCCATACGTTTGGAAAACACCTCGCCAATGGCCACCTCGCCGTTCATCGCCGCGTTTGTTAGGGCTGCCACTTCCGCAAAAACCGCGGGACCCATCTCCCTTGCCAGCTCATCGATCCCCTCGATCGACGACAGGGTGGAATCACAATCCAGGAACAACAGCTTGCCCGGTCCCCCGGTAGGCTGGCGGACCACCACCTCCGTTCCCACCCCGATGGCATCATACAGTTCGATCATTTCCTGATTTCCCAGCCGGATGCATCCGTGGCTGGCGGGTGTGCCAATGAGATCCTCGCGATCGGTGCCGTGGATGTAAACACAGCGGGCAAGCGTGTTTGCATTTTCGGGATCGAGACCATCCAGGCGCAGGATGCGGGTGAGTATGAAGTCGTCGCCACAGCGTCCGCCATCCCAGACGCCGACCGGCGCACGCTCACGGAAGATTGTGCCAGACGGTTCTCCCTCGCCGATTTTCTCGCAAATCCGGAAGCGACCGGTAGGCGTGCGATGGCTTCCCATGGTGACTCCCGCACCCTTGGCCGCGGTGGAAACGCGGAACCGGCGGATCAGCCGTTCTCCCTCGAGCAAATCGAGTGTCTGTTGGTCGATGGATATCTCAATGTGTCGGGTTGGATTCATGGCGGGCTGATGACAAGTAGCGAGTTGTGGCCGCCCATGCCGTGGGACATCTTGAACAGATGGCCGTTGGCTTGGGTGACAGAGGACGGAAGATCGAAACCGGAAGGCGCGTGAAGGCCCGGACGATTGGGCGGCAACTGCCGGTCGGTCATGAAACGGGCAAGGATCACACTTTCCAAAAGCCCGCTCGCACCGATGGCGTGACCGGTGAATGGCTTCAACAGATGCACCGAGGCGCCGCCCAGGATCTGATCAAACATCGCCGGCTCCGCCCTGGCCTGCGCGGCCGTCCCGGTGGCATGAGGGCAAAGCGCCGATGGGGCTCCGGCAAGTTGTACGGCGCGGGCGATCAGTTCACGTGTTCTCCCCCCGTCCGCGGGCACTCCGACCGGATCGCAGGCGTCCGAGTTGCATGAATAATGGAGCAAGCGGGGATAGTTTCCGGGCCGGACTTCGATCGCCATCGCCGCCGAGGCCTCGGCGGGGATGAAGCCGGAGGTCTCCGGATGATACGGATCGAGATCCAGCCGCGATCCAAGCAATCCGGAAGTGGCGTAACTATCTAGCAGCATCGGAACGAGCGGCAGATCCACGGCAACGGCCAAGGCCCGCGTGACCACTCCGGAGCGAATCATCATCATCGCAATTCCGACCGCATCCAGTCCGGCCGAACAGCCGCTCGCCAGCACGTGGTTCGGCCCGGAGATCCCGAACTCGATGCTGATCGCGGCGGCCGGTTCGCTATGGATGGTATTGCTCGCCGACATCAGCCGGAACGGACGGCGACCCGGCCATGGTCCGAGCCAGCCCGCGGCATTGCCCCTGCTGGTGCCGACGACAAGCGCCGCCTCCCTCAGCTCCGCGGCCGACCACCCGGTTTCGTGAATCGCCTGGCGTGCGGAGTGCAAGGCGGCCATGGTTGCCGGACTCCATTTGCGATGACAGAGCAGTCCGCGCGGCTCGATCCATGCCGCCGGTCGCCCGGCATGCGGACTGTCATTTCCAAATAGGGATCCGAGTTTCCGGAACGGCACCCGTGCTCCGGCCACCGCACGATGATGCGAGGATACGTCGGCACCCAGGGAGGATAGCGCGCCCAGGCCGGTGATGGATAAAGTGACTTCGATACCCCCCCGGTTAACCATCACGGGCTCTCCCGCAATCTTAATCTGCTCCGCCCGCATGCCTTCTCCCCTACTAACACCTTGGCGTCCGGCTTCCTTGCGGCCATCCTCGCGCCACGCAAGCCCGTCCGGCCCCGGACAGGCGGGTGCACGGAAACACATGAGCACGGTATTGGAGACGATCGATGGCGGGACACGTTATTTGGAAAAGCGCGGAATCGAGGACGCCCGGCGAAATATGCAAATGCTCGTGGCCCACCAGCTCGGTTGCACGCGGATGGATCTCTATCTGCAATTCGACCAGCCCGTCGCGGAGGATGATCTGATACCGCTGCGGGAAACCTTGAAACGCCGCGGCGAGGGAGTGCCGGTGCAGCACCTTCTCGGCCGTGTGCAGTTCCACAACCGGGAGTTCAAGATCGATTCCCGTGCCCTCATCCCCCGCCCCGAAACGGAGGAGCTGGTGGAATGGATCCTCTCATGGAAATTGCCTGGGGAAGCGGATGTCCTCGACATGGGTTGCGGCTCCGGCGTGCTGGGGCTCACGCTTGCCGGCGAGCGGCCCGGATGGAATGTCACCCTGGCGGACGTCTCATCCGACGCGCTCTCGTTGGCCCGGGAGAACGCCGAGATGCTCGAAATCGGCCGCTGCCATTTCATCGGGACGGATCTCTTTTCCCGGGTGGAGGGATGCTTCGACGGCATCGTTGCAAACCTTCCCTACGTGCCCGAGCGGGACAGGCCGACCCTCAGCCGCGAGGTCCTGCACGACCCCGGGCTCGCGCTTTTCAGCGGCGATGACGGTCTGGACCTCATCCGGCGCTTTGTGCCGGATGCCGCCGCCCGCCTCAAGCCCGGCGGTTGGCTGGTCCTGGAAATCGGCCACGATCAGGCTTCACAGGTGGCCGAAATTCTCGGACGTTCCCCCTTCACCGCCATCGAGGTCAAAGCGGACCTCTCGGGGATTCCGCGATTCCCCTTCGCACGGCGGCAATAACTCCCACGCCCGGATTCCCCGCTTTCCCAACTTCGCTCCCATGGACAAACTCGTAGTGCACGGTGGCTCGACCCTTCGGGGTTCCATCAATATCTCCGGCTCGAAAAACGCCTCCCTTCCCATCCTCGCCGCCGCCATCCTCACCGGCGAGGACTGCATCATCCGCCGCGTGCCGGATGTTTCGGACACGAACTACATGATCCAGATCCTCAGCGCGCTTGGGGCGGATGTGGAACGCTCGTCGGGCACCGTCCGGATCACCTGTGCCGATGTCATCGAGGAGGCCCCCTACGAACTGGTCCGCCGGATGCGTGCCTCGATCTGCGTGATGGGGCCGCTGCTCGCCCGAAAGGGCCGTGCGGTCGTCTCACTCCCCGGCGGCTGCGTGATCGGCGACCGGCCGGTGGACCTCCACCTGCGCGGGTTGGAAGCGCTCGGCGCCAAAGTGGAATTCGAGGGCGGAAACATCACGCTGACCGCTCCGGACGGATTGCGCGGCGCGGAAATCGACCTCCGGGGCGACAACGGCCCGACGGTTCTCGGCACCGACAACGTGATGATGGCGGCCACTCTCGCCGAGGGCATCACCATCATCGAATCCGCCGCTGCCGAGCCCGAGGTGCTCGATCTTGCGAACTTCCTCAACGCCATGGGGGCCAGAATCCAAGGAGCCGGCACCGGCCGGATCACCATCGAAGGCGTGAAAGAACTTCATGGAGTCGAACACACGGTCATCCCCGATCGCATCGAGGCCGGGACTTTCATGGCCGCCGCCGCGCTCGCCGGGGACGGCGTGACCCTCCGCCGCGTCTGCCAGGAGCACCTCAGGGCGATCACCCACGCGATCCGGAATGCCGGACACCGCGTCGATTTCGAGGGCGATTCCTGCACGATCCACCGCGGCGAGAAAACCCAGGGCATCGAACTGGTCACCGCCCCCTATCCCGGTTACCCGACCGACATGCAGGCGCAGATGACGGCGCTGCTCGCCACGTCCCCCGGCCTCAGCGTCATCAAGGACACGATCTTCCCGCAGCGATTCATGCACTGCTCCGAACTCAAGCGGATGGGAGCCGACATCAAGGTGGACAACGGCACGGCTCTGGTCCGCGGTGTGGCACAACTTTCGGCCGCCCCCGTGATGGCATCCGATCTGCGGGCCTCCGCCGCGCTCGTCCTCGCCGCCCTCACCGCCAAAGGTTCCACCGAGATCAGCCGGGTCTATCACATCGACCGCGGTTATGAACACATCGATGAAAAACTCCTGATGCTCGGTGCCGCGGTCGAGCGGGTGCGGGTGTGATGAAAAATCACAGAAGCTCTACCGCCTCCTGAGCCCGAAGGACGGATGACGCCTGTCGTGTCGCAAGACCAAAAACCGGATCGAAGCACCCCCTTCTTCGTAAACGAAGTGGTAAGGGAACGACTCCAATGAAACCCGTCGAAGCCCGCTGCCGATGAAATCGGAAGCCTTGCGGATTGCGAATTGCTGCGGCCAACGCCTCTTCAGTCTCGCGGAAAAAGCGATCACCCAACTTGGTTCCCCCTTCCGCTTCATAAAATGCGAGGGCCGAACGGAGATCCGTTTGTATCCGGCTGTGGTAGATGACCTGCATCGGTCACCTTCCCAAAGATTTCTTAATATCCTCCCAAGCGCATCCCATGGAGTGATCCTTATCAAGTTCCTTCGAGCGGCGCCGGGCTTCCGCCACACCATCATCGTCATCCACGAGGATTGCCGGGAGAGAGATCAACAGCTCCGCAGCCAGCGATGCCCGGTCGGAATCCGGCAGCTCCATCGCGCATCTTTGGACATCTTCGAACTTCATCGCATGAATTTAGCCGATGGCGCACCTCCGCACCAACCTTTTTCCCGAGCCACCCTCAAAGCGGCAGATCATAACTCCGGCCGCCCACTCCCTCATACCATCGCAGGTAGGCCAGGTTGACCATCGAGTAGCCTCCGGGGGTGGGATAGTCGCCGGTGAAATACCAATCGCCGCACGGCCCCTTGATCGAAGCGTGCAGATCTTCGATCGTTTGGAATATCACCTTCACCTCGCCATTCCATTCGATGTTCTCCGGATAGACCATCCGGCTGATTTCCTCGGAAACCTCTTCCGGCGTGAAAGCGTCGTACACCTGCTTCACCCGGTTGAGGCGGGAGTTCACGGGACGTTTCAACTCTTCCTGGCACTCGTCGTAGATGCGGTCCAGCAACGATTGCCTTCCCGCCCGGCGATGCAAGGCCACCGCAGCCTGGAACGCGATGAACTTGCCCAGCTCCGACATGTCGATTCCATAACAGTCGGGGTAACGGATCTGCGGCGCGGTCGAGCAAATCACGATCTTCGATGGCTTGGTGCGGGCGAGAATCTTGAGAATCGATTTCTTCAACGTGGTGCCACGGACGATCGAATCATCCAGCGCCACCAGAAAATCGCCGGGTTTCACCACTCCGTAGGTGATGTCATAAACGTGGGACACCAGTTGGTCGCGCCCCTTTTCCTGGGAAATGAAGGTGCGCATCTTGATGTCCTTGTGCGCCATCTTCTCGCCTCGCGGCCAGTTGCGGAGGATCAGGTGATCGACCAGTTCCGGCGTCAGCGTCCCGGCCTCGGCAGCCTCCAGAATCGAACAGCGCACCTCCTGCCGGCGGAACAGGCGGAGCCCGTCCATCAATCCGTAATACGCGGTTTCCGCCGTGTTCGGGACGAATGAGAAGACCGTTTTCTCGAACGCGCCGCCGATCGATTCCACCACCTGCGGCACCAGCGCCGCCCCCATCGCCTTCCGCTCCCGATAAATCTGCGGATCGTTGCCACGCGAAAAATAAATTTTCTCGAACGAGCACGGCGTGTAGCGCTGGGGCGGCGAAAACACGTCGTCACGGATCGTCCCGTCCGATTTCACCGTGATGATCGATCCGGGATCGACGGCTTTCACGTCGCCGGCTTCCGCCTCGAAGACGGTCATCAGCGGCACCCGCTCCGACGCGAACGCGATCACCTCGTCGGTCACCAGCATGTGGCAGGGTCGGATCCCGCGCGGATCCCGCATCACGAACATGTCGCCATTGCCCACCGCGCCGCAGATCGTGTAGCCGCCATCCCATTCCGCCGCCGCTTCGGATACGAGCTGGCGGATGTCCAGCGCCGCGGAAATCTGCGCCGGCATCTCCTGCCCGGGCACACCCGCATCGCGGAGCTGGCGGTAAAGGTCGGTGTGCGCCTCGTCGAGATGGTAGCCGATCTCTTCGAGCACGGTCTGGGTGTCCGTCCCGAAGACCGGGTGCTGCCCGCGGCCGATGAGCACATCGTTCAGCTCGGCGGCGTTGGTCATGTTGAAATTGCCCATCACCATCAGCGTCCGCGTCGGCCAGTTGCTGCGCCGCAGATAGGGGTGGCACGAGCCTTCGTCAAACTCCCCGGAAGTCCCGTAGCGCAGATGCCCCACCAGGATCTCGCCGCCGAAGTCGAAGTGATTTTTCACCGTCGCCGGATCCTTGTGATCGAGCACGCCCTTGCGGGACATTTTGTAAAAACTCTTGATCTCCTTGCGGAAAATCTCCGCCAGCGCGTCCTTCTCGATGCCGCGGCGGCGATGGACGTAGGGCCGGCCGATGGGCATGTCCAGTTTCACACAGCCGATCCCGGTGCCGTCCTGGCCGCGGTTGTGCTGCTTTTCCATCAGCAGGAACAGCTTGTTCAGTCCCCACAGGCAGGTGCCGTATCGATCGTAGTAGTAAGCCAGCGGCTTGCGGAGTCTCACGGCGGCGATGCCGCACTCGTGCTTGAGGAAATCGCTCATCGGTCGCGGGTATTTAGCATCATTCGCCTGAAACGCGAACGCGCACACCCTCCTGCGGAGTCATTCTCCCCAGCACCGTGCCACCCTCCCCGGCCTTCAGCGCCGCATCCACATCCGCCTCCGCCACGATCGCGACCCAGCCGATTCCCATGTTGAAGGTGTGAAAGCGGTCCTCCGCGTCCACATGCGCGAGCAGTTTCTCAATTCCCGGCAGCGTCCACTTCGGAATTTCTAGGTCCGCGCCCATCCCGCGGAACAGCCGCTCCAGATTTTCCGGGAGGCCGCCACCGGTGATATGGGACATCGCCTTCGGCCGCACGCCCGCCGCCTTCAAATCCCTCACCACATCATGATACAGCCGCGTCGGCCGCAGCCACGATTGAAGCTCTTCCTCCGCCACTTCTCCGGGAAACTCCGCCAGCACCCGCCGCACCAGCGACCAGCCGTTCGCATGGATGCTGTCGGACGCGTAACCGACCAGCACGTCGCCGATCGCCACAGTCGTCGGATCCACCAGATCCGGCTTCTCGGCGCAACCGATGCAGAATCCGGAAAGCTCGATGATGCCTTCCGGCACGATGCCCGGCATCTCCGCCGTTTCCCCGCCTGCCAGAATGCAATCGCAGGCCTCCAGATAGTCCGCCATGCCCGCGATCAAACGCGTGATCCGGTCCTCGTCCAGGGCGGCGATCCCGATGTAATCGAGAAACAACAACGGATCGCCTCCCGTCGTCAGGATGTCGTTCACACTCATCGCCACCAGGTCCTTGCCGGCCGTTTCCAGAAGGTCGCGCTCTAACAGAAGCTCCAGCTTCGTCCCCACCCCGTCACAGCCCGTCACCATCACCGGCTCCCGGTAGCCGCTGAGATCGTAGCAGGCCGCGAAAAGCCCGAAGGCCCCCCACAGCTTCCGCTTCTGCTGTGTCCGGCGCACGTGGCTGCCGATGTCGCCTACCAGGGCGGCCGCTTTGCGCGTATCCACCCCGGCCTGTTGGTAAGTTAGCTTGCCCGCCATGTCCGCTGCGGCGGTTCTACCAGCCGACCCCCGCCCGTCACGAGAAAAGAATTTAGATTCCAGAACCTCCTGAGACCTGAGACCTGGTATCTGAGATTTGAAATTTGAGATTTGAAATTTGAGATTTGAAATTTGAGATCTGGTCTCCGGTCTCCGGTCTCCGGTCTCCGGTCTCCGGTCTCCGGTCTCTGGATTCTGGATTCTGGTCTCCGGATTCTGGTCTCCGGTCTCTTGTCTCTATACTGCCGCGCGTCATGATTTGTGAAATGGCGAAGCCGCAAAGGCAGGGACCGATCTCCGAGCGGTCCGGCGCGTGGCGCGAGAATGAAAAAGCG
>JBBSJY010000045.1:0-26651 GCA_038256845.1 Verrucomicrobiales bacterium
CCGAGCGCGACCGTCACCACGAAATCGAAGGCATTCATTTTGGAGAGAGTCCGTTTGCCCGAAATCCGCAGCAGCACGATCAGCCAGAGATACGCCAAGGTCCCCACCACGAGCACCCGGACCAACCCCTCCCAACCTTGGTAAAACATCGTGTTCATGACCTGTTGACCAGGGCGAGACAGCCGCCGGTCACACGAGAGCATCACGGCACCGACCGCTTTGGAAGTCCGGAGCGAACCGCGGCCGGTCGGAATTGCGATTTCAACCCTCCGCCGCGGGGGCCAGCACCTTCCACCGATACGTGGTCACCGGAACGCCGAACCAGCCGTTCGGATCTTCCCGGCCGTTGAGGATGGCAACCGCTCCGATTCCGGGATCGGCTTGGATCCAGAGGTCGCCGCCAAGATAGGCAAGGATGTGGACGCCATCCTCGGTGACGGCCAGATCACCCGGAAGAAGCCCTTGGTAGGACATGGTGGAAATTGTGCCCGAACTGCCGAGGGGCACGGTGTAGCCGCGGTACCCTTCGCTGAGCGCACGGGCACTGGCATCGAACCACCAATGCCCGGCGAACATTCGCAAGGCGCGGCCGTTGGCATGGCGGAAGGCGTGGGCGAGGAGCGCGTCGCGCAAGGCTCTTCGCGGCAGTCCCGAGCAATCGATTCCGCGCGGGTTCTCGCCGCCCCAGACATATTTGGTGCCGGACATTTCCTCCATCCGTTTCACGTAATCGGCGCGGAGGGCTTCGGGGTTGGGGTCGGGTGCTGGTAACGAGAGGCAGATTGCGAGCAGGGCTGGCATTGCGAGCAATGCATATCTAGCAGGAGGGTGCTTCCATGCCAACCAAAGCAGTCCGAACCACGCGCCGGCGATCATGCCGAGGTGCGCGAGGCGGAAGAAGGTGCTATTGACCGGATTGAGCGGAATGACGAAAATTCCAAGAGCCGCGCCGAGAGTCAGGATGAGGAGAAGCCTGCGGAATCGCGGCCCTTGTGTGAAGCGCTTCATGATGAGGGCCGGGTTCCGGCGGAGCCACTGGAGCACACGGCAGGGAATGGGGACAGTTCGGAATCTCCATGATTGTGGAGGCTCCCGTCGATTGCGGTGGCGGAGCGAAGCGGCGGACACCGCTTCGGGTGTCCGGCGGTCCTCCGTTGGGCTCCGCAGCTTGCAAAAAGAGAGGAAACGATGCTGGAGGAACAGGCCACGCCGAAGGGTTTATCCAAAGCGGCGTGGCGCTTCGCTTCCCGCCGCACTCCAAGTTTTACCAGCCGAGGAGGCGGGTGATGGCGGTTCGAAAGGCGGTTTCGAGGACGGCAGCCTCGCCATGGGTGAGCGGAATGGTGACCTTGCGGACTGCCTTGGTGGCGGCTTCCTGCCGGGAAACGCTCATCAGATACGGTGCCCGTTCCGGATCGTCCCGGGTGACGATTTCAAAGGCGCTGCTGGCCTTTTCCGACTGGTGGAACAGCTTGGCCTGCGGTTGGCGGCCTTGCAGGACGGCGAGCGCGGAACCGAGATCGGAAAGTCCCCATTTCATCGTCAGCTTCTGGTCCCAATCGAACTGCTTTTCGCCGTTCTGGTTCGCGGCATCAAGGAAGACGGAGGACTTCATCCGGTTGAATTCGAAGCGGATGACGCCGCCGGTGCCGCGACCGTTCGGTTTGTAAATGGCGTGCTCGGGATTGCGGGAAACGGGCGCGGTAGTGGTGGATTCGGTGCTTGTGTTCATTTTTCGGAGGGAATCGATCCGGATCAAATCCCATATCGATCCGCCCTCCGCAAGCTTAAAAAGTGTTCATTCGAACAATTAGGGAAAAATTCTATGTCCGCGGCCTGAACCGGGTGCAAACGCCTTCCCCTGCGACGATGTCCGCGAGGCGTTCGGGATGCCGGCCGTGGGCGATGCAGGTTTCGATGCCGGCTTCGACCGCGAATTTCACGGCGGACAGTTTCGATGCCATGCCGCCCATTGAAAACCGCCCCCGATCCTCGCGGACATGCCGGAAAACCGCATCGATCTCGCCCACTTCGGAAATCAGCAGCTCGGTGTCCGGATCCAGCAGGCCGTCGACGCTGGTCAGCAGGATGACGCGTTTCGCCCCGGCCAGTTTCGCCACACGGACGGAGAGCATGTCGTTGTCACCGAACTTCAATTCCTCGACGGCAACCGAGTCGTTCTCATTGATGATCGGCAGGATATGAGGCTCGGACAGCAAGCGGCGCAGGGTGTCGGAGACATATCCGGCGCGGAGGGGCGTGCCCAGATCGGCCGCTGTTAGAAGGACCTGGGCGATGGTGATATCGAAATTCGCGAAGAGGCCGCTGTACGTTTCCATCAGCCGCGCCTGGCCGACGGCGGCGCAGGCCTGGCGCGTGGCGGTGTCCTTCGGGTATTCCGAAAGTCCGAGCGCCGATACGCCCGAGCCGACCGCACCGGACGAAACGAACAGACAGCGGTGGCCCGACTGCATGAGTTTGGAAATCGCCGCCACCAGATGCACCAGCGCGGCGCGGTCGAGCGTGCCGTCGGAGGATTTTGTGAGGACGCCGGTGCCGGCCTTGATGAGGGTGAGATCGGGGATCATCGGGTAGTGCCGCGAGGCACATGGGGGATAGCGGGAATCCCGCGCCCGCGCCACTGCAAGCTGCTGAAATTCTCCGGCTGGCACCGGAACGCTTGAGTCCGGGAGGCGATGCCGCTAGGACCTCGGTGGTGTATGCCCGCCTCCTCGCGACCATTTTGGAAGTGGCGAAGTTACGGGCGTCCATCCCTCCTGCGGGTCGCCACGATCCGGTCGGCGCACGGGCGGCATGGACGCCTCTGAAACGCCATGGATCGGCTTTCCGCAGCCATCATCTCCGGCGCGATCTCGACGGCCGTTGGGTTTTCAAGCTCCGGCCCGAGATGAAGGGCGTCTGTGCCGGATTTTTCGTTGCCGGCGCGGTCGTGATTTCCGGAGCCTTTCTGCAAGCATCGGACCGCGCATGGCTTCCGCTGGCTCTCGGCCTGGTTCTGATCGCCGCGGGCGGTATGATGACATGGTTCGCCACCTCACCGATCGTCTTCGACATCTCCCGCGGATATTTTCACAAGGGTCGGAAGTCGCCCGACCGGGTCCTCGACCGTTCGCGGCTGAAGAACCACGTGGATTTGAAAAAGGTCCATGCGCTTCAGCTCATTTCGAAGCGGGTGAAGCGCACCAGGCAACCATATACCAGCTACGAGCTGAATCTGGTGCTGACCGACGGATCACGGCTGAACGTCGTCGATCACGGATCGCTGTCCGGCATCCGGAAGGATGCGATGACGCTTGCGGAAGTTCTGCGGAAGCCGATGTGGGACGCGGTCTAGAGCGTGGCGTGAGAGTCATACGGGATCGTCCGCCGCCATGGCGGAACCGGCGGCCCGCGGCCTCAATCGTCCTCGTCCTTCGCCCCTTTGACCCGGACTTTTCCGCGCAGCTTGGCCTCGATGAAGGCGTCGATGTCACCGTCCATCACATCCTGGATGCTGCCGGATTCCTCGCCGGTGCGGAGGTCGAGCACCTTCTGATAGGGTTGGAAAACGTAGGAACGGATCTGGTTTCCCCAAGCCACATCCCCCTTTTCACCGTAGGCGCGGTCGGCTTCCGCCCGCTGCTTGTCCTCCTCGATCGTGTAGAGCTTCGCCTTGAGGATGTCGAAGGCGAGTTCCCGGTTCGCGCCCTGGGTCCGAGCGGCGGTGGAGCGGATGAGAATGCCGGAGGGAAGGTGGCGGAGAATCACGGCGGTCTCCACCTTGTTCACGTTCTGGCCCCCTTTTCCGCCGGAGCGGGTGGTGGTGATTTCGACGTCCTTGTCGTTGATCTCGATCTTGATTTCCTTGGAAATTTCCGGTGTCGCGTCGATCGAGGCGAACGAGGTGTGCCGTTTCGCCGCCGAGTCGAAGGGCGAAATCCGCACCAGGCGATGGACGCCGCGCTCGTTTTTCAAGAAGCCGTAAGCGTAGTCGCCCGTGATCTTCATCGTTGCCGTCCGCAGGCCCGCCTCGTCGCCTTCCTGATAGTCCAGCACTTCGACCGTGTAGCCTTTGCGTTCCGCCCAGCGCACGTACATCCGCTGGAGCATTTGCGCCCAGTCGCAGGCTTCGGTGCCGCCCGCTCCCGCGGAAATGGCGAGGAAACACGGCGAGATATCGCTCGGTTGGTCAAGCAAGGTCAGCAGCTCGTAGGAACGGATGTCGTCTTCCAGGCTCTTGGAGTTGGCGATCGCCTCGCCGGCCAGCTCGGTGTCGTCGAATTCCTTGGCCAGCGCGATCCCCTGCTCGATGTCCTCCACCCGTGCCTCCAGCGCGAGGAACGATTCGAGCTTTTTCTTCAGGCCGGCAGCCTTCGAGCTGATCGATTTCGCCTTGTCCGAGTCGTTCCAGAACTCGGGCGCTCCCATCGCCTCCTCGAGCGTTTGGATCTGGTTTTCCAGTTTCGGGACGTCAAAGATACCTCCTGAGTTTCGACAGGCGGCTTTTCAGGCCGTCCGTGTCGAGCGCCAGGAGGTCAGCGGTAGGAAGGGTGGACATGGGACGGGGAGAAAAGGCGAGCATTCCCGGCGAAGCAAGACGGAACACGAAACGGCCTGAAGTCGTGCGGACGGGAAGGGATCAAAATCGCAAATGTAAGGTTGACATGACATCTGTTCATGTCAAGTTTGCCTTACATCGAACCGAGAAAACCCCCATGACCACAAAATCTACCGCTGACAAAAAATACCTCATCCGGACCTCGCACTGATGGACAACCGATTGAAAGAGCTCCGCGCCGGGCGGAATTGGACGCAGGAGGAACTCGGAAAACGCGTGGGCGTTTCGCGGCAGGCGATCAACGCCCTGGAATCCGGCAAGCACGACCCGTCGCTTGATCTCGCCTATCGCATCGCCACCGCATTCGGACTGACCGTCGAAGGGGTCTTCGAGAATCCCCACCAGCCACCTTAGCCAGCCCTGCCGGATCCGCTCGCACGCCGGAGCTGAATGGATCAGCGCCTCGCCGCCGGGCGGCCGGTGACGTCCATCAGCGTGGGCTTCAACAGGACAAGGACTCGCGAGCCGTCCTCGCGGGTTTGCATGAGGAGACGGCTGGCTCCATTGGCCGAAAAACCGGCGTCCGTGATGTGCGTCCGGTCGTAGAACTGGGATCCCGGAGGCTGATCGTAATCCGCGACCGCCTCCCGGAAATTCAGATCCACCTGATGCCCGAAGCCGAGAGCCGAGGGTTGAAGAAGAACGATCACTCCGACATCGTGTGTTTCAAAGCCTCCTTCCCCAGTCTCGGATGGCACGATGTGTTCACGAACCAGCTCGATCGTCGCCGGCTGGGCGTTGCGTGCCATGATGGTGGGGGTGGTCAACAGGTCGACGCCGCGACGTTGCGTGAGCTCCCGCAACATTGCCATCTCCTGCTCCGGATCGAGCGAAGCACCTTCGGGCGGGGTCCAGTCCATACCGGCTTGGAGTTCAATCACCTTCATCTCAAGCTCATGTTGGAAGGAGGAGTGGTCGAGGTCGAAAATGGCCATTACCGCCGCCTCGTCGGCAGCGCTCATCGTTTCCAGCGTGATCCGGCCATCGGCACCGAGAAGCACCCTGGTCGATGGATCCAGCCGGAGGCCTTGGGCAGTGAGATCGGCGATCAGGATGCGGGCGTTGCGCAAATTGGGATCGGCCTCCAGCGTCCGCTTCACGAGCTTTCGGTTTTCCTCGATTTTGGTAAACCGGTATTCCGCGCCCTGCCGCTGGACATGGAATCCGGCCACCGCGCCGAGCAGCCGGATCGATCCATCGAGATTTCGCGCCGACAGCCGGAGGTGCAGCGGGTCACCACCGGACGGCACGTCGAAAACAAGCTGATGCGGCGTCTCTCCGGAAAACCGGCACGCTTCCTCGTAGGCCGCTTTCAATTTCGCTAATGCCGACTCCAGAACCAACCCCTCGATCTCCATTTCGGGCAGCATGAAATCCCTCAACTGGTCCGGGCGATGCGTCGGGCGGGGGAGGGGAGGCGTCCGGTCGGAGACCTTTGTGCGCAGAGGAGCATTTCCAGCGACCTCGTTACGCTCCAATTCGATCCGTCCCGATTCATCTGCCACAGGGGCTGTGCTTCCCGACAAGATCCCATCGGAAATCCACACGAGCGAGATCACGAAACAGGCGAAGATTCCGAGCATCGCGAAAACCGTCCGCCGTTTCATGTCGGCAGTCGTGGCGGGCTCCAGATCTCTTAGCAAGCCTTCGGGCACAAAAAAGCCGGCCCGGAATCACTCCGGACCGACAATAACAGATTAGGCCGATCTCTTGATCAGACCAGCGCGAGCAGCTTTTGCTTGAGCTGCTCCTTGGTGACGCTGGCGCCAACGATCTGGTCTTTCACCTCGCCGTTCTTGAAGAACAGCAGCAGCGGGATCGAGCGGACATTGTATTTCACCGCCAGCTCACGGGCGTCGTCCACGTTCACCTTCCCGACCTTCGCCTGGCCGTCGAGGTCGGTGGCGACCTGATCGATCACGGGCCCGATCATTTTGCAGGGACCGCACCATTCGGCCCAGAAATCCACTAGGACGGGCTGGTCGGAATCAATGACTTCGCTCTGGAAGTTTGCGTCGGTAAGGTTGAGAGCCATGGGCGGAACGTGGAGGGGGAAGCCCAAAACGTCAAGAGCCGCCCTGCGCGTGGCGGGGCGGCTCCTGGAGAGGTGATTTTCGCGAGGTCAGAGACTCCCGGCTTGGAAAGCGAAAAGGAGCACGAGCGCTGCGAGGATGAAGTTGATGATGGGTAAGACCATGGTTTGAGGGGGTTGGTGGGATCAGTTGAAAATTTGGGACCAGCCGCTCTCCGGGTTGTCCTCCGCGCTGATCCATACGTCTGCCGTCATCAGCTGGAGGACGAGCACGACCAGCGCGGCGATGAAGCCGACGATGGCGAGCGCGTTGGCCACGCCTTCGCCGCTTTCGGTTTCCTCTTCCTCCTCGACCCGCAGCGTCGCCATCTGCGAGGGCGATGCGAACTGGCCGGGTGGCTGGAGCTGGACGGTCGCCTTGGGCAGGCCGGTGGTTGGCGTGCCGCCGGGTGGAAGGCTCGCGCCGCCTGGACGGAGGGCGCTGGTGCCCGCACCGACGGGAGCGGTTGAAGTCGCCAGACGGATGGTCGGAGCGGGAGCCCCGGTGGTCGGCGGCCCCGCCGTGCGGAGAGGAATGGTCGGCGCCGGAGCTGGCGGACGTGGCGCACCACCCCCTGCAGGCGGAGGGCTAGGGGCGGTCGGGGCGGGAGGCGCGACCGGGACCGGCGGCCTTGCCGGCGCGACAGGTGCCGTGGATCCGGAGGGCGCCGCAGGGGGCCCATCGGACGCCTTCAAGGTCACTCGGACGGTTTCTTTCTTGAGGGGCACGCTCGAGGTCTGGTTGGACTGAGCCGGTGTTTGGTTTTCGTTTTCGCTCATGCGCTCGTAGGTTTTTCTCTCGTCGGGAAACCACTTAGCCAAGGCGGGGCCGCCCTGTCAAACTCCTAGGTAGGGAATTCGCCCCTTCTCCGAACAGGCCGGAAGCGATCGCCGCCGGATTTTTTCATGTCATTTCCGCAAGGGACGGATTCCTATTGGGGCCAGCCGCCATGTCCTCCGAAAAGACCGCAATCAGCCCGACCCGCGCCGAAGATTTCCCCGAGTGGTACCAGCAGGTCATCAAAGCCGCCGATCTGGCCGAAAACTCGGAGACCCGCGGTTGCATGGTCATCAAGCCGTGGGGGTATGGCATCTGGGAACTCATCCAGCAGCAGCTCGACCGCCGCTTCAAGGCGACCGGCCACCAGAACGCCTATTTCCCGTTGCTGATCCCGCTCTCTTATTTGGAGAAAGAGGCCGAGCATGCCGAGGGTTTCGCGACCGAGTGCGCGGTGGTCACCCACCACCGGCTGGAGGTGGTCAAGGACCCGGAAACCGGCAAAACGAAAATGATTCCGGCCGGCGAGCTGGCCGAGCCCTATGTGATCCGCCCGACTTCGGAAACGATCATTGGGGCCGCCTTCGCCCGTTGGATCGAGTCCTACCGTGATCTCCCGCTGCTCATCAACCAATGGGCGAACGTGATGCGTTGGGAAATGCGCCCGCGCCTGTTTCTCCGAACCGCGGAATTTCTCTGGCAGGAAGGCCACACCGCCCACGAGACGCGCGAGGAGGCGGTCGACGAGACCCGGATGATCCACCGGGTCTACGAGGAGTTCCTCCGCGACCACCTCGCCATTCCCGTCATCGCCGGCGAAAAAACGGAAAACGAGCGCTTTCCCGGCGCCGACATCACCCTGACGGTCGAGGCCATGGTGCAGGACAGGAAGGCCATCCAAGCCGGCACCTCGCACTACCTCGGCCAGAATTTCTCAAAGGCGCAGAACATCTCGTTCACCGGCCGCGACGGTCAGGTGCAGCACGCCCACACCACCTCGTGGGGAGTTTCCACGCGCCTGATCGGAACGCTCATCATGGCACATTCCGATGATGACGGCCTCATCCTCCCTCCTCGCGTGGCCAGCCAGCAGATCGTCATTTTGCCCATCACGCCGAAAGAGGATACGAAAGCGCAGGTTGTCGCCGCCTGCCATGCGCTGGCCGAAACGTTGCGCCATCAGAATTTCCAGGGCGACCCGATCCGCGTCCATGTCGACACCCGCGACCTCGGCGGCGGCGTGAAGAAATGGGAGTGGATCAAAAAAGGCGTGCCGATCCGCCTCGAGATCGGCCCCCGGGATATCGAGACCCGCAAGGTCTGCGTCCAGCGCCGCGACCGCCCCGCCGGCGAGAAATCGTTCGACGACAAGGAGGATCTCATCCGCCGCGCCAAGGACATCCTCGGCGAGATCCACGACTCGCTGCTCGCCCGCGCCACGGCATTCCGCGATGCGAACATCGCCCCCTGCGAGGATCTCGCGGCGTTCGAGTCGCACTGGTCGCAGGAGAATCCAGGTTGGCTCTCCACCCCATGGGCCGGCAGCCGCGAGCAGGAGGAGGAGCTTTCCAAAAGACACAAGATCACCATCCGCTGCCTGCCGCTCGACTGGCAGGATGGCCCGGAGGCGCCGTGTTTCCTCACCGGCACCCCGACCCCCACCCGCGCGATCTGGGGCCGCAGCTATTGAGTGGGTCGGGGCTGCTGTGGAATCCCCCGATTCCCCCCAAAACCCGGCCATCGCCCGGAGACTTCTCCATTTCAGCGTTTCAGTTTTCAGCATTTCAGATTTACCCCCCTCGTTTCCCCGCCCTCCGGTCCGGATTGGGCAGGCGTAGCGCAGCGGAGACTCCCCCAGCGCTGTTTCAGCGGCCTCCCGCAAAAAGCGAGTTCCTTGCCGCGGAAAATGAACCCGGTCTTGTGCGGGTTCCGCCGGTCCCGTAAGGAATACCCAATGGAAGCGCCCAACCCCTACACGCCGCCGGCCGTTCCGGCCGTCCCCGAAAGCGACAGCATCGCGCACCATCTCGCGGGGCTGCAATATCCGCTCACGCTGACGTTCAAGATCCTTGCCCTCGCCAGCCAGGCCACCGTTACCGACGCGAACGGCCGCGTCCTGCTGCACACGAAGCAGAAGATGTTCAAATTCCGCGAGCATGTGGAAATCTGGACCGACAAATCGCGCGCCACCCGCCTGGCCGACATCAATGCGAGCAAGGTCATCGACTGGTCCGCCCGCTACAGCTCCACCGACGCGAACGATGCCCCTATCGGCAGCGTCGGCCGGCGCGGCTGGCGCTCGATCTGGCGCGCCCACTATGAGGTTTTCAATCCCGGCGACAATCAACCCGACTTCTCGATCCGCGAGGAGAACGCCTGGGCGAAAGTCGCCGATTCCCTGGTGGATGGCATTCCGATCGTCGGCATGTTCACCGGCTACTTTTTCCACCCACGCTATCTCGCCAGCCGCACCGATGGCACCCCCGCCATGCGCATGACCAAACAGGCCGCGTTCTTCGAGGGCCGCTTCCAGATCGACAAATTGGCGGAACTGGCACCACGCGAGGAACTCAACCTGTTCCTTTCCTTTCTCATGCTTGTCATGCTGGAACGGAAACGGGGCTAACGGAACCCAATCATTCCCAATAAGACGAAGATCGGGCTGGCCATAACGAGAAACATCGTTATGATTTTCCTCGTAATGACTGATCTCGTCGCGTTTTCAAAAGCCATCGCGGACCCCACCCGCTGGCGGATCGTCCACCTGGCGATGGATGAAGCGCTCTGCGTCTGCGAGCTGGCCGACATTCTCGGCATGCCACAGTCCTCCGTTTCCAGCCATGTCCAGATCATCCGCAAGGCCGGGATGTTGGAGAGCGAAAAGTGTGAGAAGTGGACCTATTTCCGCATCGTTCCTCCGCACCGAAGGTTGCTCCGCGAGATGATGAAGTCCTTCCCCGCAGCGGAGAAAACCTTCGCCCGTGACGCCGCCCGCTCCGCCAAACGCCTTGCCAAGCGCGAGAACAGTTGCTGCCCGGGACCGCAGCGCCTCGCATCCAAATCAAACGCGTCCACCCCATGAAACTTCACGAACTCAAGAATCTGTTAGGCGGTCACGGCGGCAGCCATTTCCGCATTCGCCTCCCCGATGGCGCGCCCGTTCCCATGTCGTTCCACGTCACCGAGGTCGGCCGCGTGCAAAAGACCTTTCTGGACTGCGGCGGCACCCTCCGTGATCTCACCGTCTGCCAACTCCAGATCTGGGTCGGCGAAGATGATGATCATCGCATCGAAACCGGGAAGTTGGCCGCCATTCTTGAGAAGGCAAAGTCCCTCCTTTCCGATGATGAAGTCCCCGTGGAAATTGAATATGAGGACCGCGTCATTTCCCAATATACCATCGCCGGCCACGACATCGCCCTGGACGCCGTGATCCTCAATCTCGCCCACAAGCACACCAAGTGCCTCGCGCCCGAACTCTGCGGCCTGCCCGCGCTCTCCGCCGCCGGCCGGGTCAAAGCCGCCGCCCCCTGCTGCGGGCCGTCAGGCTGTTGCTAACAGAATCCGCTCATTTGTGAAAACACGCATCGCCATCAACGGCTTCGGCCGCATGGGCCGGCTTGCCCTCCGCGCCGGCTGGGATTTCCCGGAACTTGAATTCGTCCATATCAATGAAACCGGCGGCGACGGCATCGTCTCCGCCCACTTGCTCGAGTTCGATTCCATCCACGGAAAATGGAACCGCGACATCCGCGGCGAAACCGACAAAATCATCATCAACGGCAAAACCCTCGGCCACACCAGCCAGAAGGATTTCAACAATGTCCCATGGAGTGATCTCGGCATCGACATCGTCCTCGAAGCCAGCGGCAAGTTCCGCACGCCGGATCAGCTCGATGGTTATTTCAAAGCCGGAGTCAAAAAGGTCATTGTCGCCGCGCCCGTGAAGTCCGGTGCATTGAACATTGTGATGGGGGTGAACGATCATCTCTATCAGCCTGAAGAACATCATCTTCTCACCGCCGCTTCCTGCACCACCAACTGCCTCGCGCCGGTCGTTAAGGTCGTCCACGAAGGCATCGGCATCAGGCATGGCATGATCACCACGATCCATGACATGACCAACACCCAGTCGATCCTCGACACTCCTCACAAGGATCTCCGCCGCGCCCGCGCCTCCAGCCTCTCGCTCATCCCCACCTCCACCGGCTCCGCCACCGCCATCGGCCTGATTTTTCCGGAATTGGCAGGAAAGCTCGACGGAGTCGCCGTCCGGGTGCCGCTGCTCAACGCCTCGCTCACCGACTGCGTGTTCGAGGTTTCCAGGGAAACCAGCGTCGAGGAAGTGAACGGACTCCTGAAAGCGGCCGCCGACGGTCCTCTTGCTGGCATCCTGGGCTACGAGACGCGCCCGCTTGTTTCCGTCGATTACAAGGACGATCCGCGCTCCTCCATCATCGACGCGCCATCCACCATGGTCACCAACGGCACCCAGGTGAAAATTCTCGCCTGGTACGACAATGAATGGGGGTACGCCAGCCGCTATGCCGAGCTGGCGCAAAAGGTGGCAAGCGCTTTCTAACGTGGTTGCGGCGTCTCGCCGCATCTTCATTCCGCCACCATTCTTTGCCTAGGACCTCCCATGACCCCATCCGTCCGCAATTACGCCATTGTCACCATGGCATACTGGGCCGACACCCTCGCGGACGGAGCGATCCGGATGCTGGTTCTGTTCTACTTTTACGAACTGGGCTACACCGCGTTCCAAGTCGCGTCGCTGTTTTTGTTTTATGAGCTCTTTGGCATCATCACCAATCTCTGCGGCGGGTATCTCGCATCGCGCTTCGGGCTGAAGAGCACCTTGTTCATGGGCCTCGGCACTCAGCTCGTAGCACTGGCGATGCTCGCTCTGATGCCGACCGGACTCCTGACAGTCGCCTACGTCATGGCTTCCCAGGCGCTTTCCGGGATCGCGAAAGACCTGACCAAAATGAGCAGCAAGAGCGCGGTGAAACTTGTTGCCGGGGATGGAGAGGGACGACTCTACCGCTGGGCGGCTCTTCTAACAGGCAGCAAGAACGCACTGAAGGGAGTCGGCTTTTTCATTGGCAGCCTGCTGCTTTCGCTGATCGGCTTCCAGGCCTCGGTCCGGGTGATCGCCGCCGTCGTCGCCTTCGCCCTTTTGGCGGCCGCGATGCTCTTGCGGGGCGGTCTCGGAAAAGCGAACAAGAAGACCAAGTTCCGCCACCTGCTTTCCCGCAACCGCGCCGTGAACACGCTCTCCGTGGCCCGCATGTTCCTCTTCGGCGCGCGTGACGTCTGGTTCGTGGTCGCGCTGCCGGTATTCCTTTCCTCGGTCTTGGGTTGGCCGTTCTGGCAGGCCGGCGGTTTCATGGCGCTGTGGGTCATCGGCTACGGCGCGGTCCAGGCCGCCGCCCCGCTCATCATGCGCGGCAAGGCAGACCCCACCGGAGCCACCGCCACCCGGCTCGCGCTTTTCCTCGCTCTCATTCCCGCCGCCATCGCCGCTGTTCTCTATGCAAATGCCAGCCCGGCCGCCGTCGTCGTCACCGGGCTGATCCTTTTCGGAATCGTTTTCGCGCTGAATTCCGCGGTACATTCTTTCCTGATCCTCGACTACACGGATCACGACAAGGTCGCGCTCAACGTCGGCGTCTATTACATGGCGAACGCCTGCGGCCGCCTCGCCGGCACGATTCTCTCCGGCTGGCTCTATCAGATCGGCATCCGCAGCGGATCGGAGGGCGGACTCATCCTCTGCCTCCTCGCCTCCGCGCTGCTTCTCACCGCCACCTTCGCCATCTCGTTCGCCCTGCCACGGCGGAGGGGTGTGGCGACGTGAACAGGGCCGGACGCCGTCCCCTCCGCCCGTTGATTCTCACCGTCGCCGATACCTGCCGGAACGGATGTTGAGAACGGTTTTCGAGGGATCGCTGGTGCCAAGGATGTCGGGTTATGGTCCATTTGCGCCGGGTGGAGATTCTAAATTGGGAGCTCAGACCTCCTTGGCCCGCGATCCGGTCATTTCATGATTTGCGAGATCCCTCCTTCCAATTCATTGTTATTTCGTTAAATGTAGATCAATGGATTTACGAGAGCGCTCGCGGGTATTCAAGGCCCTCGGACACCCCGCGCGGCTGGCGATCGCTGACAAGCTGGCCGGCGGCGAGCGGTGCGTGTGCGAGCTGCTGGAGCTGCCGGAGCTATCCAAGTTCAGCGGGCCGACCGTCTCCCAGCACCTGCTGGTTCTTAGGACCGCTGGCATCATTGCGGACGAAAAGCGCGGCAAGAAAATCTTCTACCGTCTGCAAATGCCCTGCGTCGCCGAGATATCTCTCTGTGTCGGCGAACGCCCCACCCGCGCCTCCAAGTGAGCCTTCCCCTGTCAGATTTCAAGACCGCCGCTCTCGCGAAAGCCACCGGCTACAAGTCAGGCGACCTCCGCGGCCTCTGGAGTGTCACTTTGCCCACCGGGAACTGATCGCACTTATTTAAGACTCCGATCTCCCGTGACAACTCCAACTTCCAAAAGCCAACGCACATTGCGGCGTCTTGCTGCCCCGACGGAGAATCTTCACCCGCCATTGACAGAAGCATGAGCACCCACCCCCCATCCCGTAAACTTGCGGCGAACGCGAATGACAAGATCGGAGAAACCGAGCGAGACCATGGCTTCGCGCCGATGTTCCTCCCGCATGCGATGAGGGAGCGCTGGGCGGCTCTAACAGTCGTGCTCGCGGGGGTGGCCTTGGGCGTCGGATTTTTCGGAGAGATGTTCTTCGGGCTGCCGGGAAGGGTCGCGCTTGGATTCTACGTTTTGTCATACCTGGCAGGCGGCTACGATGTGACGCGCGCGGCCCTGCCCGCCTTGTTCCGGGGGAAACTGGACATCGACCTGCTGATGATCGCGGCGGCGGCAGGCGCGGCCTTGCTTGGGCAATGGGCCGAGGGCGCGTTCCTGCTCTTTCTCTTCTCGCTCGGCCACGCCGGTGAGCACTACGCGATGGACCGGGCCCGCAACGCTGTCGGAATGCTTGGAAAGCTCATGCCGCGCACCGCCTTCACGAAACGTGGAGGCCATCTGATAGAGATACCGGTGGAGCAACTTTCGATTGATGAAATCGTCGTCGTCAAACCCGGCGAGCGTGTTCCTGTCGATGGAGTCATCACCGCGGGCGAAAGCAGCATCGACCAGGGCGCCATTACGGGCGAGAGCGTTCCCGTGGACCGTAAAACCGGCGATGAGGTCTTCGCCGGGACCATCAATCAGGACAACGCGCTCGACGTGCGCATGACCCGGCTTGCCCGCGACAACACTCTTGCGCGTGTGATGCGGCTCGTCGCCGAGGCGCAGGAGCAGAAGAGCCCGACGCAGCGTTTCACCGAGACCTTCGCGCGCCGATTCGTCCCGGCGGTGCTCATCGGGACGTTTCTAGTGATCGTGATTCTGCCGTTGGGGTTCGGCTGGACCTGGAGTGATAGTTTCTATCGCGGGATGTTATTGTTAGTTGCCGCCTCCCCATGCGCGCTGGCCATCGGTACGCCTGCCGCGGTTCTTGCCGGGATCGCCCAAGCGGCCCGTCGCGGGGTGCTGATCAAAGGCGGCATCCATCTGGAAAACCTCGGACGGCTCAACACCGTGGCGCTCGACAAGACGGGCACGCTCACCACCGGACTTTTCGCGGTCTCACAAATCATCGGGTTCGACGGCACGCCGGGGGACGAGGTCCTGCGAATCGCCGCCGCCGTCGAAGAGCAATCCAGCCATCCGCTGGCAGCCGCGATCGTGGAAGCGGCAAGGGCGGGAAACATCGCGTTTCCTTCCGCCACCGACATTGAGAACCTCGCGGGCAAAGGAATTCAGGCGCGAGTCGAGGGCGCGGAAGTTTTGGTAGGTGCCATCCGCGCCTTTGCCGGAGATATGGCGGCAGAGAAAGGAAAACCGCTGGCCCAAACCATTGCCAAGCTCGAAGCGGATGGTCACACCACCGTCATCATCAGACGCGCCGGAACATTCATCGGCGTCATCGCGCTCGCAGACGAACCGCGTCCGCTGGCCGGAGAGGTGATGAATCGTCTGCGGGCCCAAGGCATCGAGCGTGTGGTGATGCTCACCGGCGACAACACCTCCGTGGCCCGCCGGGTCGCGCATCTGATCGGTATCACCGATGTCCGCGCGGAGTTGCTGCCGGGTGAGAAGCTAACCGTCGTTCGCGAGCTGGAGAAAGACCGCGGTGTCATCGCGATGATCGGCGACGGCGTGAACGACGCGCCCGCACTGGCTGCCGCCACGGTGGGCGTGGCAATGGGCGCAGGAGGCACTGCCGTCGCGCTGGAAACGGCCGACGTCGTCCTGATGGGCGACGATCTCGGCAAGCTGCCTTTTGCCATCGGCCTGAGCCGGGCCAGCGCCCGCATCATCCGCCAGAACCTCGTGATCGCACTCGGCGTCATCGTGCTGCTGCTGATCGCTTCGGGTTTTGGCCTGATCCCATTGAGCGTCGCGGTCGTCCTGCATGAAGGCAGCACCATCGTGGTGGTCATGAATGCATTGCGGCTCCTCGCCTGGCACGAACCTGCGATCAGAGTATGAATTGTCCCATATCTAGCAGAATCTAGCCATGAGCCGGGAACCGAAATCCATGAACCTTTTCGAGCGTCAGCTCACGCTTTGGGTCGGGCTGTGCATCGTCGCCGGAATCGCGCTCGGCAGGGTCGCGCCGGGGCTGGCGAAGACGCTCGGTGGCATGGCCCTCCACGTGAAAGACGTGCCGGTGGTTTCCATTCTGATCGCCATCTGCCTGTTCTTCATGATGTATCCCATCATGGTGAAGATCGACTTCGGCGAGGTGGTGAAAGCAGGCCGCAAACCCAAGCCGGTGCTGCTCACGCTGGTCGTCAACTGGGGCATCAAGCCCTTCACCATGCTCGGCATCGCCACCTTGTTTCTCGGCGGATTTTTCAAGGATCTGCTGCCGGGGACCGGAAAAGTTCCTGCGCTTCCTCTCCCCGGCCTCCATCCTCGCGCTGTTGGCCACGCTGTTGCTGCTGTTCAGCTTCAAGGGCGAAACCATTCTCGCTAATCCGCTGACCATCCTTTGGATTGCCATTCCGCTCACCGTGCAGACCTTGCTCATCTTTGCCGCCACCTAGTGCGCGGCAAAAATTCTACGGTTCTCGTACGAGGACGCCGCGCCTTCTGCGATGATCGGCGCTTCCAATCACTTCGAGGTCGCCATCGCCACGGCAGTCATGCTCTTCGGTCTGAACTCCGGGGCGGCGCTGGCGACGGTCGTCGGGGTGCTCATCGAGGTGCCGTTGATGCTTTTCCTCGTCCGGGTCTGCCAGCGGACAGCAGGGTGGTTCCGCCCCGATTTCATTCCTCCTTCATCATGATTTCATCGGCGGGGTCAAGGGTTCGGGCCGGACAGGAACGAACCAATCATGAACCGTTGCACCGATAGAAAGCAGGAGAAACACCATCAGGAAGAGAAGCGGCCGGAGCTGCGGAGCTCGGCGGAGTGGATCGATCATTTCGAGAAGAACGCGACCCGCCAGCGGCGGATCCCGTGGGAGCTGGGCGCGGGGGTGACGACTGCGGAACTTGCCGAAATCGAGGCGTCGCTGCGAGGCTGGCAACTCGGCGAAACCTCGGACGGTTCCCATCTTCTGGCCGCCGCCCGCGACTATTCGGCTTCCATCGGCGATCCGGAGTTCCTGGATGCCGTCAGGCTCTTCATCCTGGAAGAGCAGAGGCATGGCGAGAATCTCGGGCGGTTTCTCGACCTGGCGGGTGTGGCGCGGGCCAGGTCCGACTGGGGCGACAGCCTTTTTAGAGCCGCTCGCTACGCCATCCCGCGCATGGAGCTGTGGGCAACCCCGGTCGTCATGGTCGAGTCCCACGCGATGATCTACTATGACGCGCTGCGGCGGGCCACGGTCTCGCCGGTGTTGCGGGCGATTTGCGAACAAATCCTTGCGGACGAGGTGCCGCACATCCGTTTCCAATGCGAACGCCTGGCCATTTTGCACCGCCATCGGCCGCGGCCGCTCCTACGCCTGACGATGATGCTTCACACGATCATGTTCGCCGGGATCACCCTCGCGATCTGGCTCGGCCACCGGCGGGCGCTGCGGGCAGGGGGATATCCGTTTGTCCGGTTCTGGCGGTCTGCCTGGCGGAGGATGGGCTACGCCTGGCGGACGATGTCGCCGGACCGATATCAGGTCGCGCGGATCCCTGATCGGACCGCACGGGCCGCTGTCCTGAAGCCCAACGTTTGAGAGGCGAACGGAGCCGGGTTCCTGGCCGGGAGCCGTTGCGTTCGCGTCGGCGGGAAGAGTCATCGCCAATATTCTCGCCGGCGGGCCCGGAGTGAAATGCGTCGGAGCCGTCACATTTGAGCCGCTTGGATGGCCTTTCTGGAAGAGAGAAGGTGTCCTGACTGAGTTATCATGAGGAAATCCGGGTTGGGGTGACGGAAACGTCACCTACGGCGGATTGATGGGAACGCACTGCACGGCTGAGTTTCGGGCAGGTTCCCGCCCGTTCCATGTCCTCCACTTTCTCCGGTCCACTCTTGCGGCTTGCCGGCGCTCTGCGCGTCGGTTGGTCGGGCGTGATTGTGGTTGCGTCCTGCCTGTCGGGCGTGTCCGCGCAGGAGGAGGAACCGATGTTTTTCATCCGCGAATACCGGGTCACCGGCTCCACGAAGCTCGCGCCGCTGGACATCGAATCGGCCGTCTATCCGTATCTCGGTCCGGCGCGGACGGCGGGGGATGTCGAGCAGGCGCGCAACGCGCTGGAAGCGGCATTCCGCGAAAAGGGCTTCCAGACCGTCTCGGTGCTGATTCCTCAGCAGGATCCGCGGTTCGGCGTGATCCGGCTGGCGGTGGTCGAGGGCAGGGTGGGGCGGCTGAACGTGACGGGGGCCAAGTGGTTCCTGCCCAGCCGCATCCGCGCCGAGGTGCCGTCGCTCGCGGAGGGCGGAGTTCCGGATTTCAACAAGGTCGGCAAGGAAATCGTCGCCCTCAATCGCCTCGCGGACCGGCGTGTCACCCCGTCGCTCACCCCGGGGGCGGAGGAGGGGACGGTTGATATCGACTTGCAGGTCGAGGATAAGCTCCCGCTCCACGGCTCGTTGGAGATCAACAATCGCTACAGTCCGAACACCTCGCCGCTCCGAATCAATGGCGTGCTGAGTTATGGAAATCTGTTCCAACGCGGACATACCCTTGGCGTGAGTTTCCAAGTTGCTCCGGAGAATACCGATGATGCCCTCGTTTACTCCGGATACTATATGGCGCGGGTATCCGATGGCGTCAGTCTGATGCTCCAGGGGACGAAGCAGGACAGCGAGATTTCCACCCTCGGCGGCGGCGCGGTCGTCGGCCGCGGCGAGATCGTCGGCCTGCGCGCGATGTTCGATCTGCCGTCGGCTTCGGAAGGCAAGTTCTACCAATCGCTTAGCCTTGGCCTGGATTACAAGAGTTTCGGGGAGGACATTCTTATCGGTGAAAGCACGGTTTCCGCGCCCATCGAGTATTTCCCGCTCAGCGCCAGTTATGCCGCCACGATGTTCCACGAGTCCGGCTTCACCGAGGCCAATGCCTCCCTGACTCTCGGGCTCCGCGGCCTGGGCAGCGATGCCGCCGCCTTCAACACCAAGCGCTTCGGAGCCAGCGGAAACTTCGCGATCCTCCGGGCCGACGCCGCCCACACCCGCGACCTGAAGAGCGGCGCCCAGCTTTTTGGAAAAATCCAAGGTCAGCTTTCCGATCAGCAACTCATCAACACCGAGCAACTCAGCGGCGGAGGCCTCGGCACCGTCCGCGGCTATCTCGAGGGCACCGCCCTCGGTGATCATGGCGCTTTCGCCACCGCGGAATACCGCACCCGCTCGTTCATCGGCAGCGGCGATCCGAAAAACCCCCTTGATGACGAATGGCGCTTCCACGTCTTTGCCGAAGGCGGCGCGCTCGGGCTGCGCAACGCCCTGCCCGGGCAGAGCTCCTCGTCGGCTTTCGCCAGCTTCGGGGTCGGCTCCCGCATCCGCTACGGGAAATTCTACAACGGCTCGGTGGATGTCGCCGTGCCGCTTCACGATGTCGATTCCACCCATGCCGGTGACGTCCGAGTCACCTTCCGCGGCTGGGCCAGCTTCTAACAACTCAGTCCCCGGACTCTTTTCCGACCATGTTCCCACGACTCCGTCACACGCTCCTCGTTTCGCTCGCGCTCACCTCGCCGCTCGCCGCCGCGGACTGGTGGAACCCCGCTTGGTCCCAGCGCCAGCCCGTCACCCTAGACGCCGGCCCGGATGCCGCCGCCCTCACCGGTCCCGTCGAAAGCATTCCCGTCCTGGTCCGTCTGCATGACGGAAATTTCCGCTTCGATCTGGCAAATGGCGACGGCGCCGACCTGCGTTTCGTTTCCGCCGACGGCAAGAACGTCTTTCCCCACCAGGTTGAAAAATACGACGGGCTGCTCAACGAAGCCTTTGTGTGGGTGCGCGTGCCCTCGGTGGACCCGGCGGCGAAATCCACCGTCCACCTTTACTATGGTGGCGGCGATCCTGCGGTCGCCGCGCCCGATTCCACCACCACCTGGGGCTCCGATCAAAATCTCGTGTATCACTTCGATGAGCGCGGAACCCCGCCCGCCGATTCATCCGCCAATGGCAACCATGCCGAAGCCGCCGCCGCGACCGCCGATGGCGCGATCATCGGCAGCGCGCTGCGCCTGATGGGGATCGACCCGCTTGTCATTCCCGCTTCCGATTCGCTGGCATGGACACAGGGCCAGGATCTCACCTGGTCCGCCTGGGTCCGGCCCGCGGTCCTCCAGACCGGAGCGATCCTCTTCAGCCGGGGCGAAGGCGATGCCGGCTTCCGTCTGCTGCTCGATCAGGGTGTGCCTTTCCTGGAAACCGCAGGCTCCCGCAGCCCCGCCGGCGAGCCGGTTGCCGCCACGACATGGTTTCACCTCGCGGTGGTTTCCGAAGGCGGAAATCTCCGACTGATCGTCAATGGCGAGCCCTACTCCAGCCTCGCCGGGACCTTGCCCGCGCTCGACGGTCCGCTCGCCCTCGGCGGGCCGGTGCCCGGAACCGCAGCCATCCCCGGCACCGAACCATTCAACGGTGAGATCGACGAACTCCGCATCGCCGGCGCCGCCCGCAGCGACGACTGGATTCGCTTTTCCGCGATCAACCAAGGCGCCACCGAAGCCGCCCAGCGCTCGCTTTTCCTCGGCGAAGTGGAAGGCGATGCCGCGGAAAAACCGAAAAGCGAGATGCTCGAGCACGTCATGCTGTTCGGCGATATCGCCAACAACATGATGTTCGACGGCTGGATCGCCGTCGGTGTTTGCATCCTCATGATCATCGTCGGCTGGACGGTGGCCGCCAAGAAGTGGGCGTATCTCAATTCCATTCACAAAGGCACCGAGGAATTCCTCAAGTTATGGAAACGCCTTTCGTATGACCTCACCGCCATCGATCATGCGGATGACGAGAGCGTTCGCAGCTTCGGCGGCAAGGCCGATCCGGCCTCCATCGCGCTCGTCGAGAAATCCCCGCTCTATCAGATCTATCACATCGGTTCCGAGGAAATCCGCCACCGCCTCGCCCGCGACAAGGAGCGCACCAAGGGACTCTCCGGCCGCTCGATCCAAGCGATCCGCGCCGCGCTCGACGCCGGTCTGGTCCGCGCCCAACACAAGCTCACCAACGGCTTGGTCTATCTGACGATCTCCATCGCCGGCGGCCCGTATGTCGGGCTGTTAGGTACCGTTGTCGGCGTCATGATCACCTTCGCCATCATTGCCAAAAGCGGCGAGGTCGAGGTCAACTCCATCGCCCCCGGCATCGCCTCGGCCCTTCTTGCCACCGTCGCCGGCCTGGTCGTGGCCATTCCCGCGCTTTTCATCTACTCGTATCTCAACGGCCGCATCAAGAACACCATCGCGGAGATGCATGTCTTCATCGATGAATTCGTTGCCAAAATGGCCGAGTTCTATCCGCCGGAAGGCGAGAACTCGCCCTACTCTCCCGCGCCCGCTCCGGTTTCCTCGCCGCCATCCCCGGCCCCCGTCGTGCCGGCCGTTTCCCAACCCGGAGCGGTCAATTCCAGCGGCGCCCCGGCTCTGGGCTGAACCCGACCAGCCTTCCAACTTTCGGACATCCGAAGTTAAAACCCAGATCACATTTCCCCATGGCCTCTTCAGAAGACAATTTCGATGATATCAACATCACGCCGATGGTGGACCTATATCTCGTCCTCCTGCTCATTTTCATTATCATGACCACCGCCGGCGTGCAGGGCATCAAGGTGGATTTGCCGCGGGCCGGCGGCAAGGCGGCCGCGGACATCAGCGCGCCGAAAACCCAAGCCATCACGATCAACCCCGAAGGCAGGATTTTCCTGAACACGTTGCCCGTCACTCTCGCGGAGCTTGAGACCAGGCTTTCCGCCATCAAGGCCACCACGCCGGATGTGCCGGTCGTCGTCCGCGGCGACCGCGCCTCGCAATACCAGGGCGTGATGGATGTCCTCGATGTTCTCGGCCGCGTCCAGATCGACAAGATCGGCCTCGCGACCCAAGGCCCCGGCTAGACCCGAAGCCATGCCATATTTCGAACCACCGCCCCCTCCGCCGAAGACGCGCCAGCGCGTGATCATCGGCACCCTGCTCGCCATTGTCCTCATTGGCGGAGTCGTCTCGTTCCTGCGACGCGGAGATGGAGAGCCGGATCGCCCGAAACCCAGCGGGCCGACGATCGTCAACATCACCCTTCCGCCACCTCCTCCGCCGCCGCCTCCTCCTCCACCGCCGCCGAACGAGCCGCCGCCCGCCGAGGAGGAAATGCTCGAACAGCCGGAAATCGTCGAGGCCGAGCCCGAGCCTGAAGAAGCTCCCGCTCCGGAGGCCCCGCCCTCGGACATCGGCACCGGCCTGACAGGGGGCGATGGCACCGACGGCTTCGGCCTCACCGCCGGCCGCGGAGCCGGCGGTCCCGGCCGCATCGGCGGAACCGGTAGCCGCGGCGGTGGCAGCCGCTTCGGGCGCTACGCCGCCACCGTCCAGACCTCCGTGGCGGAGGCACTGCGCAGCCACCCGGCCACCCGCGGCGCGACTCTCAGCATCCAGGTCCGCGTCTGGCCGGACGCCGCCGGCCGCATCACCCGCGTCCAGCTCGTTGGCAGCACCGGCAACCGCGCCACCGACGAGGCCATCCGCAACCAGGTCCTGACCGGCCACCTGCTGCCCGAGCCGCCGCCCGCCGACATGCCGCGTCCGATCGTGATGCGCATCTCCGCCCGCAAGCCCGCATTCTGATTTGCCCCCCCCTTTCTTTCATGTCGCACAAGCCCTCCGTCCGCCATTTGTTGTTGTTCGCCGCCGCCGCCACCGCCCTTCAGGCGCAGGACGATGGCGGGGTCCCCATCGACCTCCCCGTCGTTCCCGAAGACGTTCCCGCCGGGGGAAATCCGCTGCCCGCGCCCGGCTCCCAAAACTTCAGCATCAATCTCATCAACCGCCTCGTTGAAAAGGGCATCTTCACCCAGGCCGAGGCCGCCGAGCTCATCCGCCAGGCCGAGCAGGACACCGCCATCGCCCAGGCCCAGGCCGACGCCATCGCCTCGATGCCCGCGCCGCTGGACCCGCTGGGCCCGGACGATGTCCGGGTGACCTACATCCCGGAAGTCGTCCGCAAGCAGATGCGCGATGAAATCCAACAGGAACTCATGGCCACCGCCCGCGAGGAAAATTGGAGCGCCAAGGCCGCCCCGGACTGGACTTCCCGCTTCCGCCTCTTCGGCGATTTCCGCGGCCGCTACGAGGGGATCTTCTTTGATGACGCCAACCAGGTTTTTGATACCTCGGGCAATCTCATCAACAGTTTCACCAACTTCAATTCAATCAACTCCGGCTCTCCCTACGACGTCACCAACCCGAATCTCAACAACCCGCCTCTTTATAACATCGAGCAGGACCGCAACCGGGCCCGGCTCCGCGCCAGGCTCGGTGCCGAGATCCTTCTGGGTGAAGGCTTCACCGGCGGCATCCGCCTTGCCACCGGCGAGTCCAGCTCGCCCGTATCGACCAACCAGACGCTCGGTGGGGGCGGCGGCAATTTTTCCAAATACGCCATCTGGCTTGACCGCGCCTTCCTCTCCTATGACGCCGGACCGGGCAATGGCGACGGCGAGGAGCTCCTGTTTCTCGCCGGACGTTTCGCAAATCCATTCTTCGCCACCGATATCACCTGGGACGATGACATCGGATTCGACGGCCTCGCGATCCGCGGAAATGTCCGGATCAACGACCGGGTTTCCACGTTCTTCACCGCCGGCGCGTTTCCCATTTTCAATACCGACTTCAACTTCGCGTCGAACCAGGCCGAGAAGTTCGATAGCGAGGACCGCTGGCTTTACGGCGCACAAGTTGGCATCAATTGGAAGATCAAGGACGACCTGACCGCCAAGGTCGGCGTATCCTACTATGACTTTAGTAACGTCAGGGGCCGCCTGTCCTCGCCGTTCGTCCCGCTAAGCGCCGCCGATCCGGGCGATACCGACGCCACCCGCGCCGGCTTCTCGCAGCGCGGCAATACCTACATGCCGCTGCGGAACATCACTCCAGATGCCGCGAATGATTTCGGCACCCGCAACCAGTTCCAATACTACGGCCTCGCCTCCGAATTCCGCAACCTCACCCTCACCGGCCGCCTCGATTACGACCGCTATGAAACCATGCGCCTCTCGGCCATCGGCGAGGTGACGAAAAACCTCGGCTTCGATCGCGGCGACGTCGCCAGCCGTGCTTTCAGCGACGGCCGCCCCGGCCGCACCCTGGCCAACGGCCCCGGAGACTTCGACGGCGGCGACACCGCGTGGAATCTCGCCTTCCAGTTCGGCCGTCCGGTTCTCCAGGGCTTCGGCGATTGGCAAGGCGTCGCCGGCTATCGCTACGTCGAGAGCGATGCCGTGCTGGATGCCTTCACCGACTCCGATTTCGGTGGTGGCGGCACCAATGTGAAGGGCTTCCACCTCGGTGCCATTTTCGCCCTCAGTCCCAATGTCAACACCGGCATCCGGTGGCTGAGCGCCAGCGAAGTCGATGGGCCGCCGCTCCGTACCGACACCCTGATGTTCGACCTCAATGCCAAGTTCTAGCGATATCAAGTTTGCTGGTTTTCAGTTTTCGGCGCCGGAAGAGGCAAACCAGTGCCGAGTGATCAGTGATCAGTGAAAGAGAAGAAGAAGTCCGTTTCCCACACCCCGCGTCTCACCCACATTCGAAAACTCATCTTCCACTGATCACTCGGCACTCCATCCCCACTCACAAAGCGAGCACCCACCCTGAAAACATTTTTAACATGAAACCTCTCCTTTTCCTCCTCACCCTTGCCACAGCCGCCTTCGCCCAGGACGCGGAGGGCGAGGCCAAACTTCGCGAGGCCCTCCGCGCCACCGCCCTCCAGCTCCGCACCGAGCAGACCGAGCGCGCCAACGCCCAGGCCGCGCAGGCCGCCGCCGAGGCCCGCAACGAAGCGCTTTCCAACGAACTCGCCCAAGCCAACGAGCGCCACACCACGCTGGTGAAGCGGGCCAGCGAGGACAAGGCCGCCGCCGACCAGACCGTCGCCACCCTCACCGCACGCACCGAATCCCTCGATAAACGCGTCGCCGAATTCGAGCAGGCCCTCGCCCAGTGGAAGGTTGCCTACGAGAAAGCCGCGACCGTCGCCCAGACCAAGGAAAACGAGCGCGCCGCCCTTGCCGCCGAATCCGCCCGTCTCAAAAACACCGTCGCCGACCGCGAACGCAAGAACGTCGCCCTTTTCAACACCGCCCGCGAAATCCTCGACCGCTACGAAGGACACGCCCTCGGCAAAGCCATCCTCGCCCGCGAGCCCTTCATCCGCACCCGCCGCGTTCAAATCGAGAATCTCGTCCAGGACTACCGCAACCAGATCCTCGACAACCGCAGCGCCGCCCCGGACCGGTGACCTTCCGACCTTCGACCTTCGACTTTCAGACCTTCGACTCTTCATCCCCATGCGCCCTTTCCTCATCGCCCTTGTCGCCGCCGGCTCCCTCGCCGCCGAGCCTGTCACCGATCCCGTCCTCGGCCAGGCGGGCGACGTCACATTGACCGTCCGCGCCCTGCGGCCGCACATCACCGCCCTTCCCGCCGACCAGCAGGTTGCGCTTGCCGCGGATCCCGCCGCGCTCGCGCAATACGTCCGCGCCCTGCTCATCCAGCAGCTCGTCGTCAAAAAGGCGCTCGCCGAGAAGCACGACCAGCAGACCGAAGTCGCCGCCCAACTTCTCCGCGCCCGCGAAGCCGCACTCGCCGAATCCTACCTCAGCTCCCTCTCGCAGCCTGATCCCGGCTACCCGGCGGAGGCCGAACTGAAGGCCGCCTACGAGGCCGCTAAGGACCAGCTCCAGGTCCCGACTTCCCACCAGCTCGCCCAAATCTTTATCGCCGGTGCCGAGGATGACGCCGCCGCCAAGGTGAAACTCGCGGAGGTCACCAAGGCCCTCGCCGCTCCCAAGCCGGACTTCGCCGCCATCGCCCGCAGCCACAGCGACGACACCGCCAGCGCCCCGCAAGGCGGCGAGCTCGGCTGGCTCGCGGAAAACCAGATCCAGCCCGGCATTCGCAGCCAGCTTCCCAAGCTCAAGCCCGGTGCCGTATCCGCCGCCATCCGCCAGGAAAGCGGCTGGCATTTCATCAAGCTCATCGAAACCCGCGCCGCCCACACCCCGCCGCTCGACCAGATCCGCGAGCCGCTCGCCGCCCGCCTCCGCCAGGAAAAGGCGGCGCGCCTCCGCCAGGACATCCTGGTCGGACTGCTTGGCGAGAACCCCGTGGCCCTCAACGAGATCGAGCTTTCCAAAGCCATCCGTCCGGCTACCGCCCCAATCGTGACGCCATGAAGCCCCGCCGCCGCCACCTCTTCCACACCGCCACGCTCTTCGGAGCGCCGCTGCGCTGTGGGACGCCAGTTTTCATCGGCTTCACCATCCTCGTCAGCGGCCTCGGACCCGCCGGCGCGGCGATCTTCGGCGGCGCGCCCGGCGGTGGTTCCGCTGGTGCGCCGGCAGCCGGAGGAAACGGCGGAGCACCCACCGCGCCGAGTGTCGCC
>JBBSJY010000046.1:0-26605 GCA_038256845.1 Verrucomicrobiales bacterium
GATCAATAGCAAGAATCCGGCGTGTTCCATGAAATCGCCGCGGAATGTGCCCACGAGGTTGACGAAAAACGCCATCCAGAGCGACTGTGCGATCACAAGGCAGGCGAGAAACGCAATCTTGGACGCGAGATAGGCGGATGGCCGCAGTCCTCCGAACTTCTCCTTTTCATAGATGGGCCGTTCGCCCGCAATTTCGCGAGCGGAGTTGTTGGAGGCCATGAGGGAGAGCAGGATGACCTGAAACATGATGATGCCGGAAATGGCGGAGCCGACTTTGGCCTGATCCGAGCGGACGCTTTGCTGCTCCTCGATCTCCGCGAATACGTCTGCCTGTCGGGTATCCGAGACCCGGCGAATGTTTTCCGAAGCCTTGCTGCTGAACAGGGTGACGAGGATCGGGAAGCAAATCAGGATGGCGAGCTGGAGAAACACCTGGCCGCGGTCCCGGAAAAAAATCCGCCAGCGGCGGGAGATCAACGTGGCGAACTGGCTGAAAAAACCTGGGAGCGGTGGTGGTGCGGAAACCGTCGTGGCACCGGGAGGAGATTCGGAATTAGCGGGATCGATCACAGAAACGGGGCCGGGATGGAGATCTCCCGCAGCGATCAAGCGGTCGCGTTTCCGCTGGAGCATCTTGTAATAGGACTCGCCGTGCTTTTGCCATGAGGCTTTCCAGCGTTCGGACGGCTGGGTGGCCAGCCGAGGATAGACCTCCTCGGTATCCTTGACCGAAAAATAGTGAGTGAGCTGATCGGGGGGGCCGTGAAAGGCAACCCGACCCTCGTGAAGCACGAGCACTGAATCGTAGAGCTCAAGATGTGAAAGCGAGTGCGTCACGGAGAGAACAATCCGGCCGTCCTTCCGCGACAGGTCGTGCAACAGACGGACGATCTCGCGCTCGGAGCGTGGGTCGAGGCCGGAAGTGACTTCGTCACAAAGGAGGATTTTCGGATCGGACACCAGTTCCATGGCAAGGCCGAGGCGGCGCTTTTGGCCGCCGGAGAGGACTTTCACGACTCGGTCGGCGATCGGTGCGAGGCCGGTTTCCTCAAGGACACGGTCGATCCGATGGTCCAGATCCGTGGTGTTGCGGGTGCGGACCCGAAGACGGGTGGCGGCTTCCACGGATTCATCGACGGTGAGCGGATCGTAGGCGATGGAAAACTGCGGCACGTAGCCGATCTCAGAAGGGGTGAAGTCCGCATCCTCCGAGAGATTCCGGCCGTCCCAGAACAGGGCGCCGGACGACTCCGGATTGAGGCCCGCGATCGTTTTTAGGAGGGTGGTTTTCCCACAGCCCGAAGGCCCTACGATCGCCATGAAGTGCCCCTTGGGAACCGCAATGGTAATCTCGTCCACCAGATTGAGGCCAGCACCGTCCTTGCGGATCGTGAAACAGACGTCTTGGAGTTCTAGCACGGGATTCTTGGAAGGGACTGGAAAGTAGGAAACGGCGGCCGCGGGGTTTCTCTATCGAGCTCGCGGGATCATCTCCACGCATCAGCCGAGCGGAACAATCTTCAGTTTCCCGCCCGAATTCGCATGGATATTGGAAAGCAATGTAGGGACCTGCTCCGAAGATGAGGTCGCCGGATTTTCGGATGATTGGTCCAATGCATTTCTCAACGCTCCTTCCACGAGTTGGCCGCAGTGAATTTTCATCGGGGGCAAGGGGCCCAGTTCGCCTGAGAGATCACGGGCCGAAAGTTCTCTGGCTTCCGCGGCGGTCTTGCCACGAAGGAGCTCCGTAGCCATCGAGGCCACGGCGATCGCCGTTTGGCAGCCAAAGGCTTGGAAGGAAGCGCGGTCGATCACACGTCTGCCATCCTTCTCGGTGAATTTCAGCCACATCCGCAACATGTCCCCGCATTCCGGCGAGCCCACGGTGCCCACGGCATCCGCGTCTTGGATTTCCCCCTGATTCCGTGGATTCGCCAAGGCGTCCAGGACCTTCGACTCAAATGAACTCATGCCTGACAGTGACCGCTTCGCCGCTTGCCGGCAAGGGCGAAGCCGCACCTTCCCCCAGCCTGCCGACGGTCGATGATCGGAAGTCATCCCGGATGGCACCTACCCACCCTGGCTGACGAGTGCCAGCCGCTTTTTCCGAAGTTGGTTTCGCTTTCTGAGGCGACGGATTTTCGCCGCCTTGATTTGCCGGTTGTGCGGCTCATGATCCGATGGGATTCGAATGTCCTGCCTGGCGGAGGTGACGGTCCATTTTCGCTTTCAGCCGTTTGAAGCGGCCGAGCTTGCTTCGGCGGTTGATACGGCGGCTGAGCGATTTGAGCGGCCAGATGTTTGAGTTGCCCAACCCGTCGATCATAACGAAGTAATGTCCCAATTTCAGATCGTGGGCATAGACGATATTTCCCGGGTTGAGGTCGCTGATGATGACATCGCAGGCGAGCAAGTGATTCATGAATTCATCCAGGGCGACCGCGGCAGCGTCATCGAAATCCCCGTCGCGAATCATCAAAGAGAGTGGCTTGGCAAGCTTGCCGTCACCGCCGCGGACAGCCCTGATGACAAGACCCAATCCGAGATCGGTTTCGATGAGACCTATCACCTTCTGAAGGAACGGAAGGCTGCATTGGTGGCTGGACCAGCAGGCGACGAATTCCTGAATCTCACGGACATAAGAAAGGTAACGGCCGAACCGTCTGCGGCGTTTATACCAGGCGGCTCCGCTGCCAAAGCGTTGTTCGATGACATCAGGGCGCATCACCTTCACCAGCCAGTCGTGCTCGTGCGGGTGTTGGAAGACGAGGCGGCTCCGTCCCTGGGCGTGGGGAGTTTGGTCCGTGAGCCGAAGCGGTTCAATCATCAGGGGAGAACGGTGGCAAAGATGGTGGCAGCGGTCGGGTGACGATCCCAGTTCCCAGAAAAAATCCGTGTGTCCCGTTGTTGGAGGGATTTCCATTTTCCGGGAGGCGTGAGGATCGAGACGGCGTCGAGATCGATGAAAGATATGGAATCGTCTTCGGCGACAATGATGTTATTGGCTTTGAGGTCCCCGTGGGAGATATGGTATTCAGCCATGCGGGAAAATGAGGCGCGCAGCTGGTCCGCCATTCTGTCGAGACGTTGGCGGTTTTCGGCATGACGTGCCACCCATTGATAGAGGGAGATGCCGGGAGCCTGGCGGGTGGCGAGGAAGGATTTGCTGAGCCAGAGTCCGCGGAGGAGTTGCCACTCGGCGATGATGAGAGGCTCCGGGGTGGGGATGCCGACGTAGTTGAGGGCGAGGGCGGCAAGCCAGCTTTGGTGGCAACGGGAGCCCTTGATTCCATAGGACAGATGTTTGTGGGGGCCGCTCGGGTAGTAATATTTCAGAGCCACCGGAAAGCCGTCGGATAGCAGATAGGAGCCGACGATCGAACGGGAACCGAACTTGTAGAGGGTGAAGCCTGGTAGGGGCCGGTTGGCGATTCCCGCGAGTTCCGCGGCGCGTTCCGGCGGGCAGAAATTTGTGGCGAAGCTCGCATCGGCCCGGCCGCAATCGAGGTCGGCCACGGGATCCAAGCCGGCGCGGACGGATTTGAGAAATGTGCCGAGATCTTCCCGGGTGGGGCGGTTCATGATGGTGTGTCCTTTCCGGAAAGCAATGCGATGATGGCGCTGGCATTGGCCTCGATGGTGAAACGGGCGGCCTTGGCGCGCGCGGCCTGGCTCATCGTTTCACGTTGGGTGACGGTGAGTCGGCAGAAGGCGGATATTTTTTCCGCCAGCGATGAGGCCAGCGTGGCGGGATCTCCCGGGACGACATATCCGTCGCTTCCCTTGGTGATGACCTCGGAGGCACCGTTGGTCGAGGTGGTGAGGACGGGCAGGCCACAGGCGAGTGCTTCGAGGCAGACGTTGGCGAACGGGTCGTAAAGGGTGGGAAACACGAACAGGTCCGCATCGAGATATGCATTTTGGATCTGAAATGTAGGACCTTTAAAGATGATATTTCCGCCAATGCCCGCTCGTTGCGCCTTTCTCTTGTACGCCGCTGGGTTGTCCGTGCCGATGACCATTAACGTGAAATCGCAACCAGCCCGTTTCACCTCGGATAAAGCTTCGATGAGCGGGCTTAGGCCTTTTCGTTTGAAGTCCTGTCCCACGAAAAGAAGGCGCGGAGTTCCGGCCCGGGCTGGCGGCCGCTTCGCGGGTGAGAATTGCAGGTGGTCCACGCCATTGTAAACGACATGGATTCGGTCGGCGGGATATTGATAATATTCCCGGATGATCTTTTTGGACAGTTGGGAATTGGTGAGGATCATCCGCGTATGGGCGGGATCGAGAATCGCTTTCTCAAGGTTGAGGATCGCTCGATGGCGTGGATTGAGACTCTGGAGAAAGCGGTGAACTTTTCCGGGGTAACGGATTTCCATCCAATAGCGGTGGAGCGGATCGGAGACGCGAAAAGCGTCGGCTGGAAAGCTGCGGGAGAGCGCCAGGACGGCGTCGGGATCGAGATTTTCCAGCGCTATCTGGCTGTTACGGTGGTATGAGTTGTTGCGGCTCCACGAGCTGGAACGGTTTGCGTGAACGGGAACGTGAACGAGGGCGGGATGAATGCTGTCATCCATTTTCTCGGCGAGCACCCAGACGTGATGTCCCATCCCGGCGAGCGTGCGGCAGAGATTGGCCGCGTAGCGCTCGGCCCCCCCTTTGGCAAAGGAGCACTCGGATCGGATGACGGCGATTTTCATGTTTCCGCGCGCTTTTCCTTCAACCAATCGACATATTTGCGGATGCCTTGGGCGAGAGGGGTGCGGGGATGGTAGCCAAGCAGCCGGTTCGCTTTGGCCACGCTAGCGAAAGTGCGGGGGACATCGCCGGGTTGATCGGGCAGATGAATGATCTCCGGCTTTTTCTCCATCACCCCTTCGATCATGGAGATGAGGTCGGCGAGGGTGTTTGCTTCCGAGCCGCCAAGGTTGATGATCTCGAAGTTGCTATCTTGGAATGCCGCGGCGGCCATCACTCCGGAAATGATGTCTTCGATGTAGGTGTAATCCCGCGCGGTGCTGCCATCGCCGTATTGTTCGATCGGCTGGTCATTCATCATGCGGCTGATGAATTTGGAAATCGCTAGATCCGGGCGCTGCCTGGGACCGAACACGGTGAAAAATCGGAGGCAGATGCAACGGATGCCGTGCAGGTGCGAGTAGTTTGAGCAAAGCTGCTCGCCGGCGAGTTTGGTGGCGGCGTAGGGCGAGATGGTGCGGACGAGGGGATCTTCCTCGGAGAAGGGGATCTTCGGATTGACGCCGTAAACGGAAGAGGAGGACGCGAAGATGAAGTGCCGGACGTGGTAAAGCCGGCAGGCCTCGAGGAGATTGAGTGTGCCATCGACGTTGGTGCTGACGTAGAGGCGGGGGTCGAGGATGGAGGGGCGGACGCCGGCGCGGGCCGCGATGTGGAAGACGCCGCCGATGTTTTCCTCGCGGAAAATATTTTCGACGAGCGAGGCGTCCCGGATGTCCCCGCGGATCAGGCGGATGCGGTCGCGGATGGCGGCGAGGTTGCCTTCCTTGATCGCGGGATCGTAGAAGTCATTGAAGTCATCCAGCACGACGACCTCGCAGCCTGCGGCGAGGAGTGCTTCGCAAAGGTGGGAGCCGATGAAGCCGGCGCCGCCCGTGACAAGGGCTTTGGAGAACGGAAGCTGCACGTGGACGCGAAAGTGATGGCGGGGGCCGGTGGCGGTCAAGGCGCAAGGAGGCTTTGGACTGCCGCGGGTAGGGCGGGGTCTTGCTTGGTTCGATCCAAAGCGGTGTCGGCGCTGCGCTTTGCCACCGCAGTCCAAAAGAGGCTCCGGGCTCTTGCCAATGCGGGTTTGGCGGGTGAAAACCCCTGCACCTGCCATGGAACTTCCTCCGCCGATCCGATTTGCGCTCATTCTCGGGCGGAGCAATGGTGTGGGGCTGGACCGGGATGCTTCCCTATTGGCGGAGGCACTGAATGGGGCGGGAGTGACGGTGCGCTCGCCGCGGTTGAGAAGCTGGCGCGATTTGATATCCCGGGAAAACCGGACCGATCTCGCGTTCCATCTCGAAAGGGCATTTCCGCGCTGGCGATGGAAATCGAAGGTCCATTTCCTCATTCCGAACCAGGAGCGATTTCCGAAGCGGCAGCTCGGGAGGCTCCGGTGGGTGGATCACATCCTGTGCAAGTCGCGCCATGCGGCGGAGATTTTTTCGAAGCATCACAAGTCGGTGCATTTCATCGGATTCACTTCCCCGGACCGGCTGCTGGCGGAGGTGGACCCGGATTACTCGCGGTTTTTCCATCTGGCGGGAAGAAGCACGCTGAAGAATACCGAGGCGCTGCTCCAGTTGTGGGGGAAGCACCCTGACTGGCCGGTGCTGACATTGGTGCAGCATCCGGACCACGCGCCGGAGGTCGTTCCGCGAAATGTCGATCTGATCGCGCGCCACGTGCCTGACTCCGAGTTGCGTGTTTTGCAGAACCGCTGTGGGATCCACCTTTGTCCGTCGTTGAGCGAGGGTTGGGGGCATTACATCGCCGAGGCCATGTCTTGCCGGGCGGTGACGCTGGTGACGGACGCGCCGCCGATGAACGAGCTGGTCGGATCGGACCGCGGAATTCTGGTGCCGTTCGAATCCCGGGAACCCAGGCATCTGGGGGAGAATTTCCAGGTGGACCGGGCGGCGCTGGAGAAAGCGGTTTTCGGGTTGATGGTGGAAACGGAGGCCGGAAAGCGGCGCTTGGGCCAGGCTGGACGGCGGTGGTTTGAGGAAAACGACGCGGCGTTCCGAGAGAGGTTGCGGCGGTTTCTCTCAACTCAGCGTTGGTAGACGTTGGGGAATCCGGCGCCGCGGCGTTTGAAGCGGCGGTGGACCCAGAAGTATTGCTCCGGCGCCTGGAGGATGAAGTTTTCGATCTGGCGGTTGACCCGGAGGGCGTCCTCGTTCGGGTCGTTGGAGGGAAACGTGTCGAGAGCGGGAAGGAGCGTCAACAGGTAGGAGCCGTCGGGCCTGCGGACGCCGACGAAGGGAACAACGGCCGCGCCAGTCATGGCGGCGAGGCGGCCGGTGGCGGTGTTGGTGAGGGCGGGCACGCCAAAGAACGGAAGGATGGCGGAGAATTTGCTACGGCGGCCTTGATCCGGGGCGTACCAGATGGTATGGCCTTGCTTGAGCGCGCGGATCAGGCCGCGCAGGTCGTTCATGGGGATGGCGGGCGTCAGTGTGTCGATCCGGCCGTGCTGCATGAGGCGGGCGATGACGGGATGGTCCGGGCGACGGAACAGTCCGCCCAAAGTGAACCGGGCGGCGAGCATGCGGCCGCCCAGTTCGAGGGTGGTGAAATGGGCGGTGAGGAGAATCACGCCTTTTTTGGCGGCGGCGGCATTTTCGAGATGTTCGCGGCCATGGATTTCGAAATGGGGCAGGCGTTGTTCCTCGGCCCACCAAGCGACCCCTGTCTCGAACATGCCGATTCCCATCGCTTCGAAATGTCTGATGCCGAGCGCACGGCGCTCGGCCGTCGAAAGATCGGGAAAACACAGCTTGAGATTGGTGGCAACGACATCGCGGCGGAAGCGGACGGCGTGGAAAAAGAATCTCCCGGCGGATTTTCCGAGCCGCAGTTGCACAGGCCACGGAAGCCGGCAGAGCAGACGGAAGATCCAGACGCCGGTCCACAGGGGCCAGAAGGCGGGGTGGAAGGGCGAAACGTGGCGGTCGCGCGACGCCATGCGGGTCAGGACTTGCCGGCTCCGTAGAGCTGCGGGTTCAACGCCGGATCGTTATACATCTTGAATTGGTAATAAACGCCGAAGCTGCGGGAACCGGCGGCGACCTCCCGGAGGAGATCGGCGAGGCTCTGGGTGAGGTCCGCGCGCTGGTGGCGGATGCGGGCGAGTTTCCCTCCGCAGGTTTCGCGATGGGCGGGGCTGGCATCGTCGCGGACCGTTTCCTCGTGCATGTGGAACTCCTTGAGCGCGAGGATGGAAAGGCGATCAATGATCATTCCGGGTGTCTCGGAATTGCGCGGGACACCGGATTCCACGGGCCTCAGTTCGTCGACGAGCACCTTGTCCATTTCCTCGACGAAGTTGTTGCGTTGCTGGTTGAAGCCGTCAATGGCGCGCTTGGCCCGGTGGACGCGTTCGGAGCCGAGGTCGTCGCGGCGGGCGACGTCTTCCTCGTGCCAAAGCTGGAAATTCCGGAGGTGGTTTTCCTGCACAAGGAGGGAGAATCCCTCGCTCGCGGCGGCGGGTTGTTGGCGGTGCCAAAGGGCGGTGAGGGCCGTCTGCGAGGCGGCGATTTCGTGCGGGTCGAGGTTCATGGAGAGCATCGGCGGGCGTTTACGGTTGCAGGGGGTCGGGACGGAAGCAAGCCTGCGTCCATGCCTGAACCCGGGGCCGTCGCGCCGCTCGAAAGTCTTCTCGTGGTGAAGCCATCGTCGCTGGGAGACATTGTGCACGGCCTCCAGGTGATGCAGACGGTGGCGCGGATAATGCCGGATTGCCGCATCACGTGGGTGGCGCGGGACCGCTTCGCGCCGCTGGTGGAGGCTGCGCCGTTTGTGCATGAAACGATCCATTACCGTCGCAAGGAGGGTTGGCGGGGATTGAAGGAAGTGATGGGGGTTTTGCGCGGGCGGAGGTTCGATGCGGTTTGGGACATGCAAGGGTTGTTGAGATCGGGATTGATGACGGCGGCGGCCAGGGCGCAGGTGAAAACGGGCCGGCGGGACTGCCGCGAGTGCGCGGGGATTTTCTACAACCAGCGGGTCGACCTGCCCGAGGGGCCCGGCCCGCATCATGCGATCCCGATTTTACAGGGGTTCGCGACGAGCATCGGACTCGACGGGGAGATCACGTTTCCACTGGAGCTGCGGCCGGGGCCTGATTTTCCGTGGGAGGGTTTTTTCCGTCACGACGGGCCATGTTTGGTAATTTTCACGGACAGCCGCGGGGTGGAAAAGGAATGGCGGGGTTTCGACGAACTGACGCGGCTGATCTGGGAAAAGATCCCGAATAGCCGGGTGGCGTGGTGCGCAGGGAAAGCCGGCAAACCGGCCGTGGCGGCACCGGACGGGCGGTTTCTGAATCTGACGGGGTGCCCGCTCGACGAAATGATCGCGCTGGTGCGGCAGCCGTCGGTTTTCATCGGCAATGACAGCGGACCGATGCATTTGTCCGCCGCGGTGGGGAACCGGGTGCTGGCAATCTTCGGGCCGACCTCGCCGGAGCGGTTTGGTCCGTGGCCGGTCGGGTCTCCGAGGACAGAGGCCGTGGTAGCGCCCGGAGGAGTGTTGGCCGATCTTTCCGCAGAAGCCGTGATGTCGTCATTACGCGGGCTGTTGGACTGGAGCTGAACTTGCGGCGGAGGGCAGCCCGGCGCAGTCTGCCGCATGTTGCGTGTGATCGTTTTGGCCATTGCTGGAGGCATCTGCGGGTTGGAGGGGCAGACGGAGGGCACCGATGCCGGAAAAAGCGGCCACGGCCGGCCCGCGGTGATCTCCACTGCGGAGCTGAGTGGCTTTGACAGTCTGCCCGCGGACCGGAAGGAACTGATCGAGGGAGCGATCGCCGTAGCCCGGGACTCACCTTGGTTGCCGTACCGGTTCGGCGGATCAACGCCAACAGCAGGCGGCTTCGATTGCTCCGGGGCAATGTGTTATATCTTGAAAGGCACCGGACTGGAGCCGCCGCGCACGTCGGCGGACCTGTTCCTGTGGCTGAAGAAGGCGGGGCGATTGAACGAGGTTCCCGCGAGCGCGACGGATTTGAAACATCCCAGCTTCGAAGACCTCCGTCCAGGAGACCTGCTTTTCTGGGAGGGAACCTATGCTCCCTCGGATGGTCGGAAAGTGAACATCACTCATGTGGCGCTGTATCTCGGCCTTGAAAAAAAAGACGACCGGCCGGTGATGATCAATTCGACCGACGGCAGATCCTACCGCGGCCGACAGGCAAACGGCTACGGAGTTTATGACTTCAGACTGCCGAAGGCGGGCGCGCGGGCGCGCTTTATCGGCTACGGGACGCCGCCCGGCCTTGCGAAGATGCCGGACGGGTCGAAGGGAAGCAAAGTGCTTTCGGAAAATTAAATGGGTGTGGTCCCGTGAGATCTGGACATCGGTTTGCCGTCCGCCGGATCGCATTCTCCAATCCGTTGGAATTACGCTTTATGCGGTCCGTGGATTGCTGTTGTGGTAGGCCATGGTCGGCCTTCTCGGGATCCTGGTTTTCGTAGGGGCGGCATGGGCGCTGTCCGATGCGCGGCGCTCGGTGCGCTGGCGGACGGTGGGGCTGGCATTCGCGTTGCAGGTGGGGATCGGGGCGGTGGTTTTTGCCGTGCCGCAGGGACGGAAGGCGCTGGAATGGCTGAGCCTGCGGGTGACGGAGGCCATCGGTGCGGGCCGGGCGGGCGTGGAGTTCCTTTTCGGCCCGCTGGTGACGGATGAGGGGATCGGGTTTGTTTTCGCGCTGCAGGTGCTGCCGATGATCGTGTTTTTCTCGTCGCTGATCGCGGTGCTCTATCACCTGCGGATCATGCCGTGGGTAATCCGTATCATCGGCGGGGCGCTTCACCGCGTGCTGGGGACCAGCCGGACGGAATCGATGTCGGCGGCGGCGAACATTTTCGTCGGGCAGACGGAAGCGCCGCTGGTGGTGAAGCCGTACATTCCGCGGATGACTTCGTCGGAGCTTTTTGCGGTGATGGTCGGCGGGCTGGCCAGCGTGGCGGGCTCGGTGCTGGCGGGCTATGCCTCGATGGGAGTGGAGATGAAATATCTCCTGGCGGCGTCGTTCATGGCCGCGCCGGGCGGGCTGTTGTTCGCGAAGCTGATGAAGCCGGAAGTGGATGTGCCGGTGCGGGTGGTCGCGACCGGTTTCGCCGAGGGGGACGAAACTCCGGTGAACGTGTTCGACGCGGCGGCGCTGGGGGCGGGGACGGGCTTGAAACTGGCGCTGAACGTGGGGGCGATGTTGTTGGCCTTCGTGGGCCTGATCGCGCTGGTCAACCTGATGATCGGTGGGGTGGAGAGCTGGTTCAGAGAGGAAGGCGCGATGTTTTACTGGAGTCTCGAGGCGTTTTTCGGCTGGGCGTTCGCGCCGCTGGCGTGGCTGACGGGCGTGCCGGTCGGCGAAATCCGCCAGGGTGGTAGCCTGATCGGCCAGAAGCTGGTGCTCAACGAGTTCGTCGCCTACATCCAGCTCGCGGGGATTCAGGAGGCGATGACCGAGAAGACGCGCGCGATCAGCACGGTGGCGCTCTGCGGGTTCGCCAATTTTTCCTCGATCGCGATTCTGCTGGGAGGGTTGGGTGTGATGGCACCGGCGCGGCGGCCTGAAATCGCCCGACTGGGATTGAAAGCGGTGGCGGCGGCGACTCTGGCGAACCTCACCAGCGCGGCGGTCGCCGGACTTTTCGTGAGCTGAAGGTCACAGCGGGCGGGCGTAGGTGTCGCAGCGGTTGTGCCAGCCTTCCCGCCAGCGCTTTTCGCCGCGGGCGGACGGGGAGTTGGAGATCCGGCGGCCCAGGGAGCGTTTGGCGGAGGCTGCAAATTCGGTGGCGGCCGCGGGGCCGGCGGGAACGTCGCGCATGCCTCCGAGCACTTGGAGCAGACCCCATCCCAGGCCTTGGTAGCGCTCGGAGGCCTGGGTGCCGTCGCCTTTGAAGTTCACGTAATCAATCAGGCCGTAGCTGCCATGGGCGGTGGAGGCGACCTTGCGGTAGTTCGTCGCGATCTTGGCGCGTTCGCCGGCGGGGGCCGCCGCGAGGATTTTCGGCAACGCCGCTTGGGACCGCGAGATGATGTAATCGGTCTGCAAGGCGACGGTCCCCGCCAGCCATGTCCGCAGGCCTTCGAGCCGCGGACCGTCGAAATCGCGTTGGAATTCCGCCCGCGAGTTCCACGGACTGTGGCGGTTGAGTGCGACCGGCGGTGGAGTGGCTCCCCGCTGGCGGGCGAAAGCGATGAATTGCGGCCAGCTTTCCTCGAAGCGTCCCTCGAATCCCGCCGGATACCAGATGAAATGACCGATCCCCAATGAGGGAAATTCCTCGCCGACATTCCATGCGGTGAGTCCGGCGACGGTGCCGCCGGATTCGTTTTGCCAGATCTTTCGGCCGATCGCCGCTTTTTGGGACTCGCTGAGATTTGCGGCCGCGGCCACCGCCCCGCCGCCACCGTCCGGAGGACCTCCCGGGGCGCATGCGGTCAGGAGAATGGCGGTGCAACAGACGAAACAGGCGGCTTGCATGACAGCAGGCTAGGCCCATTATCACCCCCATCGCAAGCCTCCCGTCATGAAGCCGATCCCTTGGGACAAAATCCTCGAATTCAGCGCCTTTGACTTGTTGAAGTTGCTGATCACCGCCGCGGTGATCCTGGTTGTCACCAAAATCCAACTCTATAGCGACTGGCTCTCCGCGCTGATCATCGCGCTGCCGCTGACATCCCTCGTGGCGATGATCTGGATGCACGGCGGCGGACAGGCACCCGAACGCATTGCCAATCACGCGGAAGGCACATTCTGGTTCGTCCTTCCCACGCTGCCGATGTTTCTCATTCTGCCGTGGATGCTGCGATCTGGCTGGGGCTTCTGGCCGACTCTGATTTCAAATTGCCTGATCACCGCCCTGTTGTTTTGGACGACGGTCTTCCTCCTGCGGCGCTTCGGCGTCGATCTCATGCCAAAATGAGACACCCACGTATCGAAAAATTGCGGAGAAACGACCAGATTGGTCTTGTCAAAAAACGGGATTCCTGCTTTCACCACCAGCCCGGTTTGAAACCCGGACATCCGTCACCACCGTTTTGAGCGAAAAAGTCCTGCCCATGCTCCCCGACAACGTCGTACCCTTCGAGCAAGCAAAGTCTGATTCGCGATTTCCCGGCTCTCTTATGAAAAGCGATCTTGTCGATAAGGCCTCCGAAGTTGTTACCGATCCCCTTGTCCTGATCAACCTGGTCTCCCAGCGTGTCAGACAACTGAACAGCGGCCGCTCGCCGCTGATTGCCACCCGTCCGAGCATGGGCATGGCGGACATTGCCCTCACCGAATTCATCGAGGGGAAGATCAAGCTGGTCCACAAGGAAGCTCCTTGATCGGCCGCTCGTAGTCGGGAGCTTGTCTCATGAAAGCGGAAATCGCCACCAACCGGAAGGCCGGCCGCGATTTTCATATTTCCGAGAAGTATGAGTGCGGGATCGAACTGAAAGGTACGGAGGTCAAATCCATCCGGGCCGGGAAGATCAACGTTTCGGACGCGTTTGCCCGTGTGGAGGGCAACCAGGTATTCCTCTACGGCTGCGATATCCAGCCATGGGAAACCGCGGGAGATTGGTATAACCACCCCGCCAAACGTCCGCGCCGCTTGCTTCTGCACAAGAGGGAGATCCTCAAACTATCGGTCGCAACCGCTGTCAAAGGATGCACGCTGCCTCTTTTGCGGATGTATTGGAAGGAGCGGCGGGTGAAGGTGGAAATCGGTGTCGGAAAGGGGAAAACCCACTCCGATCAGCGCGAGGACTTGAAGAAAAAGGTCGAACTGCGCGAGGCGCAGCGTGAGATGGCCCGTTTCAACCGCCGCTAGTGATCATTCCCTGACCGGTAGGGCCCGCGGAATGGCCGCGGGCGGATCAACCGGGAGCGCGCGCGGGATGGCAGGCGGTTCCTCCACCGCCGTGGCTCTCATGGGTGCCGGTTCCTCAACGGGCGTGGCCTTGGGAACTGTGTTTTCTTCCAAGACCATCCCGGGAGGAGGTGGGCGGTTCGGTTTCACCAGCACGGCCCGTGGCGGCGGCGTCTCCGCCGGACGGACCGTGGAATCGACCGACTCGTTGGCCGGAGGGGTTTTACGCATACGGATTTCCACCCGGCGGTTGGGAGCTTGCTCTTCGGGGGTGCCGCCGATGACGAGCGGCTTCGACTTGCCGAAACCCCGGGAGATGATTCTTTCCGGTTCCATCCGCATGGAGGTCACCAGGTAATCTTTGACCGCGGCAGCCCGTTTGCGTGAAAGTTCAAGATTGAACTCGGCGCCTCCAATCAAGTCGGAATGGCCTTCGATCCAACAATAGAGCACCGGATTCTTGTCGATCAGCAGGCCGAGTTTCATCAGGCCGACTTTCGCGCTCTCACGCAGCTCCGTGCTGTTGAACTCAAAAAGCAGGTCACTGGGCAGCAGGGTTTTCTTGCTCAATAGCAAATCCGCGGGCAGCTCCAGCAAATCGTTGAGCGAAGCGACCCCGTCCAGCGAGCCAAGCTCGACCTCGCCCTCCGCACCCTGCTTCAGCAGCTCGTCGGTGAACGCGCTCATTTCAAGATCGTCCGCCTGCAATGAGCCCGGATCCACGGTGAGTTGTCCGATTTCCGCGGGAGGAAGGTTTTCCAACTCGCGGCCGAACTCCGGCAATGCGGAATCGATGTCGAAACTCCGCCCGACCTCGGGCGTGAAGGCTTCCCGATCTCCCTCCATGGCCGGATTGCTCATTTGGAGTTCGAACTCCGGTTCGAGCGTATCCGGGATGATGTCGATATCGATGTTTTCAGGGAGCGCGTCGAGCAAATCCACCATTTCCATCAGTTCGGCCGCATTCTCGGGCGGGACCACCTGTTCCTCCGGCGTTTGGATCCGTTCCGGCTGGATCGGGCTGATCTCGACCCGGCGGATGTTTACCGGTTCGGTTCGGAGTTCATCCACGTTCGAAAAGCCCAGCGCGATCTTCATGTGGTCGAGGGCGAAAAACACGATGACATGCAACAGAATGGAGACCAGCATCGCCACCGCCGCCCACCATCCCAAATGTTCGGGACCCGGGAGGCGGTACGAGCCGTCATCCCTGATCTCGCGCCATGAGTAACCGTTCGCCACGGCACGACTATACGCGCATCATACGCGCTGGCAATCCCGCGTGTGCCCTGTTACTCCGGCCTTGGCACCTTTGGTGCTCAACACTCATTTCAATCCAAACTCTCCCACCTCCATGGCTGCGAAGAAAACTGCAAAGAAAGCCGCGTCCACCGCTGCATCCCCCCAAAAAGCGGCCAAGAAGGCCCCAGTGACGAAATCCGAAGCCGCTCCCTCGGCAAAGCCCGCCAAAAAAGTGGCAACAAAACCCGCCGCGAAGAGCCCGACCCGTCCTTCGCTCGACGCCGTCGCCCGTGCCGCGTATCTCAATTACCGGCGCCGGGTGGAGCAAGGGCTGCCGGGCGACTCCCACGGTGACTGGCTTCATGCCGAGCGCCAACTCGCAGAGGGCGACCCGCGCGAATCTTGAGGGGGCGGTCGGTTCCGGCTTGGAGGCCGGGCGAACGGCCGCCACATTCCCCGCCGTGAACCCCAGCACCTCCCTTGGAATCGGCCTGGCCGGATTTGGAACCGTCGGATCCGGCGTCTGGAACACCCTCCAACGTAACGGCGAACTGATTACCGAACGCACCGGCGGGGGAGTGACCCTTCACGTCGCGAAGATTCTCGTCCGTGATCTTGCAAAGGCGCGCATGACCACTACCGAGGTTCCCGCGGCGGCCTTCACGACGGATCGTGAGGCCTTGGTGTCCGACCCGGCGGTGGAGATCGTGGTCGAGCTGATTGGCGGCACCACCGATGCCTATGAAATCGTGGCCGCGGCGTTGCGTGCCGGGAAACCGGTGGTGACCGGGAACAAGGCGTTGTTGGCGGAGCGAGGTGTCGAACTGTTTGCCCTTTCCAGAGAGACCGGCACGCCCATTCATTTTGAAGCCGCGGTCGCGGGGGGGATCCCAATCATCCGGACCGTCCAGGACTCGTTCATCGGGAACCGGATCCATTCCTTTTCGGGCATCATCAACGGAACCTCGAATTACATCCTCGGCCGGATGACCGACGCCGGACTCACCTTCGAGGCGGCGCTCGCGGAAGCGCAGGAATTGGGGTATGCGGAATCGGATCCGGCGCTTGATGTCAATGGCTGGGACGCGGCGCACAAGGCGATACTGCTGGCAACCCTGGCCTATGGCTTCCCGATCAATCCCCAGGAAATCCATGTCCGCGGCATCGAGCAAGTGCGGCCGGCGGACATCGCTTTCGCGAAAAACCTCGGCTACGTGGTCAAGCTGCTTGCCGTGATCCGCGAGCATTTCAACGGAGCCGTCGAGTTGCGGGTCCAGCCTTCTTTCATTCCGAAGACCCACATTCTTGCCTCCGTCCATGGAGTGTTCAATGCGGTTGCCGTGCACGGCGACGCCGCCGGAGAATCGCTGTTTTACGGGCGGGGTGCGGGTCAGGATCCCACGGCCTCTTCGGTTGTGGCGGATTTGGTGGAGGCCGCGCGATCCCTGCGGCAGACCGGCGGCCACCGGGGGTTTCTGCCCTATCGGGATCAGGGAGTGATTTTACCGGTCGCAGAGACATCGACCGCCTATTACGTCCGTTTCGATGTCACCGACCGCCCCGGAGTGATCGCGGAAATCGCAAAGGTGCTGGCCGATCACCGGATCGGGATTTCAGGCACTCATTCCCCGGTGAATCCCGCGAATCCCGACGCTGACTTTGTGGACATGGTGTTTCTGCTCCATACTTGTCCGTTCGGGGTCCTCCAGACCGCTCTAGCCGAGATCGAAGCGCTGGACTGCATCAACAGCAGTCCCGTCGTCTTCAGGATTGAGGCGCTGGGTTGAGATCCCGGTTCAGCGGGCGGTGAATTTCCGCCCGCGTCCGGATTCCCAAGCTGTTTGCAGGCTGCCGTAAAGGGCCGTGAGCTGCTCGTCGGACATTACCCGGTATTCGACCGTGCGGGCATGGGTGGTGTCCGGATACTTTTTAACGACCATGTTCTGGACGTTGGTGCCTGCGCGCTGGCCCGCTTCTTTCAAGAGTTCATTGCCGCGCTCCGCGAGCTGGGCGACCGCGTTACCCGGCGCGACCTTGCTGAGCGGTTCGATGAAATAGAAGCGAGCGAGCGCCTGGCCGGTGGAATCGATGGTGACCTCGTTGACCACAAGCGCGCCGTCCAAGAGATAGCGGTGACGGCTGATCGATGAGATCCGGTCCAGCGCGACCATGTAGTGGCCGCCGCCGACGGTGGCCTGCCAGAAGCGGTCCGGCCCGGAGACGTCCTCGGTATCCGCTTGGGCGGGATCCGCGGCGGGCTGGGCGGAAAGAGACGACAGGCCTGCGGCCCACGACAGGAAGACCAGCGAAAGAAGGGTTTTCAGCATGGGCGGTGTTGTGGCAGATCCGCGATCGCTTGGCCAGCCCGGGAATCCTCGCCGCGCAATCGCGCGAAGATTAGGATAACTTAGATATTGTCGGGCGGGTTGGATTTTGCAAGTTTCCGGGATGGTTCGCTACCGACCGAATGTGGCCGCGTTGATAGTGAATACGGCAGGCAACCTGCTGATTTGCGAGCGCTGGAACGTCCCGGGTGCATGGCAGTTTCCACAAGGGGGTGTGGACGCGGGAGAGTCTCTCGAAGAGGCCTTGTACCGCGAGGTGCGGGAGGAGGTCGGGCTGTCGAAGGATCATTACGAAATCAAGGATTGCCGGGATGGCTATCGCTACCTCTATCCGGAGGAGGTAAGATTGAAGAAGCTCCGCAAACACGGCAACCACGGCCAGGAACAGTCTTACTTTTTGTGTGAATTGAAGCCCGGCGCACCCGCGGTGAACGTGAATCAGAAACAGCCCGAGTTCCAGGCGCATCGCTGGATCCTGCCGGAGGAATTCGATCTCGACTGGCTGCCGTCCTTCAAGCGGGAGGTTTATCGGGAGGTCATGCGCGACTTCTTCGGCGTGGACGTCTGAGCGGAATTACCTGGCTGACGGAGTTCGCCGGGATCGTTGCCGATGCCGGCGAGCAAGGAAAATGCCCTGGCGGCGAAGCCCCGTCGCGATCGCCAGGGCCGGGTCGGACGGATGATTTCCCAACCCGAGGCGGCCGCCGTTTGGGCAAGCCGGGGCGATGGATTCACCACCGTCGCGGAATCGCACAACGCCAGCATCGGCAGGTCTGCGGTGCTGTCGGTGTAGCCGTGGCAGGCGATGAGCTTGCCGCCTTCGAAATACGAGGCAGGAAGCCGTTGCCGGAGCCGCTCCACCTTGGCATCGCCCTTGTGGTTTTCGAGATCCGGGAAAAACTTGCAGCGATCGGCGGATTCGACCTCGGTTGCGAGAACCAGATCAAACCCCAGCAGGCGGCCGATTTCGGAGACGTAAAACTGCGGGCTGGCGGAAGAGAGGATCAGAAATTGTCCCTTCCGGCGGTGGGATTCCAGTTTCGCTAGTAGCTCGGGGTAGGCGGCGCCGGCCGCCTCTGCCGCGAATTCCTGCGAGTATTGCATCAGCGTTTGCCTATCCAATCGCCAGAGATAGCTGAGGAAAACCCGTTTCAATCCTTCGATGCCGAGCACGCCGATGAGCGGCAGGAATGCCAGATACACTGGCAGAAAAACCACCCTCCACGGCTCCCGCCGGACGACAAAGTGGCGGAAAAGCAGTTGGCAATCCCACGGGATCAACGTGCCGTCCAAGTCGAACAGCGCGACACCCACCGGCCGCCGATCCGTGATCGGAGAGCTCACACGTAGTGGAGCTGCTCGGCTTTGGCATCAATGGCGGCCTCGTTGTCCATCAACTCCTGAATGGGATCCCAGCGGCCGGAAATTAGCGCGTCGCGGGCGGACTCCGGCATGGTAACGGGGAAACTGAGGCCGCCGGAGGTGGTGACCTTCAAGGCGTCCACATCAATCGTCACCTGGGTGCCGGGTTCCGCCTCAATGGCCGTGCGCAAGGCCGCGGTGTCCGCGGCGGAAGCGATCACGCAGGGCATCGCGAGTGTGGTCGAGTTTCCGAAGAAAATTTCCGCGAACGATTCGGCGATCACCGCGTTGAAGCCATACTTTCGTAGCGATTGAGGCGCGTGCTCGCGCGAAGATCCACAGCCGAAATTCAAGCCTGCCACGAGAATCGAGGCATCTTCGAAGCGGCGATCGTTGAGCGGATGATCGGTTTTGTTGCCGTGCTCGTCGAAGCGGACGTCGTAAAAAGCGAATTCGCCGAGGCCGTCGAAGGTCACGCATTTCATGAATCGGGCGGGGATGATGCGGTCGGTATCAATGTCGGCGCCGGGGATGAAGACGGCGCGGCCGGTGACGGATAGAACAGGGTCGAGTGGCATGATGGCTTATTCAGTGATGGCGGTGATGGTGTAGCCCTTGTCGGCAAGGTGGGAGCGGATGCTGGTATCGGCTGCGAAATGGCCGGCGCCTGCGGCAAAAAAACGGCACTTGGCAGGATTTTCCTGAAGCGACCCGTGGATGCTGGCGGCCATGGTCACGTCGCGGTCCGGCAGCAGCTGCTTCATCAGGCGTTCGCCAAGTTCCTTGTGCCCGCTTTCCGCGAGGGATTTGAGGGATTTCTCCAATTCGGCGCGAATCGCTTCCAAATCGCCAGAGACGTAGGCGGCGACAAGGTCCTCCACCGAGTCCCGGCCATTGTCCCGGTCCTCGCGGATTACGCGGATCACTTCGGAGAGGGTGATCACTTGCTCTTCCTCGGTCAGGGCGTCGAAAATGCCCGTTTGGTCTTCGGACTTTTCGATGCTGCCGGTTTCCTTGCCGGCCGCGACTGCCCGATCCCAAAGCATGGCGTCCATCGGCTTGCCGCCCTTCATCTGGGAGGGCAGCATTGGCAGGGCGATGGCGACCACCCAGGTTTTGAGCGGATCGAAGGGGGTGACGTCGAGTTCCGGGCTGATCAGTTTGAGCTCGGCATTGAGTTTTGCGGCGAGTTCCGGCCCGATCGATGCGGTGAGGGTCTTGCCGTCCTTGCGGATCATCCCGGCGACCATTGCCACCTCAGCCGCGGGATCAAAGGGAACCTCGGTGTATAGGAAGTCCGCGGCATCGAAGGCCTTCGCCGCGGCGGGGTGGAGATTTGCCAATGGGCCGCCACCCAGATGAATGGTGCCAAAAAGATAGGAGGGTTTTTCCAGCCCTCTTCCCTCGATTTTCCACAGCAGTGGCTTGGCCGGATGCAGCCCCTGCTCCGCTCGCAAGGGTCCCGCGCCGATGCCTTCAATGCCAGCGATCGCCAATGCGCAAGCGAGCGTTATCCTGATTCCGGAACTGCACATGGGAGGCGCGGGGTCAGGCCACGGCGGCAGGTTCTTCCAATTTGAACAGTTCGCGGGCATCGCTAATGACACCGTTGATCGCGGCGGCGGCGACCATGACGGGAGACATCAGGACCGTGCGGCCGGTGGGGGAGCCTTGGCGGCCTTTGAAATTCCGGTTGGACGAGGAAGCGCAAAGCTGGTCGCCGATCAGCTTGTCGGGGTTCATCGCGAGGCACATCGAGCAACCCGCGGCCCGCCACTCGAAGCCGGCGTCGCGGAAAATTTGCGGCAGGCCCTCCTTTTCGCATTGCATCGCGACGATCTGCGAGCCGGGGACGACGATTGCCGTCACGCCCGCCGCGACCTTGTGGCCGCGGATGAATTTCGCCACTTCACGGAAATCGGAAATACGGCCGTTCGTGCAGGAGCCGATGAAGGCGACATCAATTTTCGCACCCTTGATCGGGGTGCCGGCACCTAGCTTCATGTAGGCGAGCGCTTCCTCGATCGATGCCTTTTCCTGAGGCGTGGCCGCGGTGGCCGGATCCGGAATGCATTCGGAAATGGAAATGCCTTGGTCCGGGGAAATCCCCCAGGTGACGGTCGGCTCGATATCCGCGGCATCGATGCGGACAATATCGTCGTAGGGAGCGTCGCCATCGGATGCGAACGACAGCCAGCGGCTTGCGGTGGCTTCGAAATTCACCATGTCCACGTAGGGACGGCCGCTGAGGTAGGCGACGGTTTTGGCATCCGGGTTGACATATCCGCAGCGCGCACCGCCTTCGATGGACATGTTGCAAACGGTCATCCGTTCTTCCATCGACATCCGGTCGAAGACGTCGCCGCCGTATTCGTAGGCGTATCCGATGCCGCCTTGGGCACCAAGCAGGCGGATGATGTGCAGGACCACGTCCTTCGCGTAGACGCCGGGGCCGAGGTCGCCGCTGACTTCGATCCGCCGGACTTTGAGGGCTTCCAGCGCGAGTGTCTGGGAGGCCAGCACATCGCGCACCTGGGTGGTTCCTATGCCAAAGGCGATCGCCCCGAATGCTCCGTGGGTGGCGGTATGGGAGTCGCCACAGGCGATCGTGGTGCCGGGCTGGGTGATGCCCTGTTCGGGTCCGACCACGTGGACGATGCCTTGTTTGCCAGAGGCAAGGTCAAAGTAGGTGACGCCGAAATCATCGGCATTTTTCCGGAGTGCCTCCATCATTTCCGCGGCAAGCGGATCCTGCGGCGCGTCCTGGTTGATGGTGGGAACGATGTGATCGACCGTGGCGAAGGTGCGCTGCGGAAATTTCACCTTCAGTCCGAGATCACGCAGCATCCCGAACGCCTGCGGGGAAGTCACCTCGTGGATGAGGTGGGTGCCGATGAAGAGTTGCGTGCGACCATCGGCCAAGGTGCCGACCCTGTGGGCGTCCCACACTTTTTGAAACAAGCTTTTTCCCATGGTGAAAGTCCGCCGGGTTGGTGGCGGGCCGGGAAATTGCGCCCCTCCTTTTGAAATGTCAAAGCCGCATGCGGAATGATCCGGAGGATCCTGCGGCGGCTTCAGTCTGGACGCAGCTCGAAAATCAGACCAATGACGATCGTCCTGCGGCCAAATAAAGAGCGCCGCCCGGCGGACCGGAGGGCGCTCTTGAAATCAGGTCGTGAGAAGGTGCGGCTTACTTGGTGTATTGCACTTCGACTTCAGACGTGGTCTCGATTTCACGGAATTGTGGAAGTGGACGCAGGCCCGGGGCCTCCGGTTCTCCGGTGCAGCAGCAGGAGGCGCTGATAAGGGCGAAGGCGGATGCGAGAGTGGCAAGGAGGATGCGGATCATGGGGATCGGAGGCGGAGTTTTTTAATGGTGGGTCGCTTGGGGTTTCGGCCGCGAACCGGCCGTTTGGCGGAGTGCCCCCCGGCCGCTTCCGGCCGCGGGGCGGAAATCGTTCACTTGCTGGGAGCCTGATAGACCGGCTGGCTCGGAGCGGGAGCCGAACTTGGGCAGCACGAAGCGGCGAAAAGGGTGACTGCAGCTGCTGCGAGGACGAATTTGATGGATTTCATAGGATGATATCGTGGTTGTCTGGATGGATGGCCATGGCGTCTATCACGCACGGTGCGGCGAGACTAACGGGCCGGAGGGCCCCTGCAAGGCAAAAGACCGACCCTTTCCCGCCCCCGCGTTGCCTGATTGAAGCCGACACCGAAACGATTTCCTGGATTTGCGGGAGGCAACCGGTTGCTTCACAAATGAGGACACCACGGCACCCGCAGCGCCCTCTTCTGCAATGCCCTCCGACGCCTTCCGGACCCAGGGTCCGGCCACGACCGCATTGAATACCGCGAGGCGGTCACCGCCCCGCCAAACAAGATTGTGCCGGCTCCCCTGTTGCGGACCCCGAGTGGAAACGGTAGGGATCCGTGCGGTGCCGGGCCCCGGGCGCGGCATGAATTTTCCCGCCAGATGAACCATTGAATGAATGACGCAGATCCCAATTCCGATTCGACGACCGAACAGGCAAGCTCGCGGCCATCGACGGCCCGGCGGCGCCGCCCCTACCCTAAGGCCCCGCGAATGGACACTTCCGCTGATCCTGCCAGAGAAGACCGGAATTTTTCGATGAAGGGGACGGCGAACTCTGAAGCCATGACCCGCCGGCATTTCTTGCCGCTTCTTTGTGCCACGCTCGCCCATCCCAAGCTGTGTGCCCAAGCGGAACCTGCTCCGGTGCGCTTCGAGCGGGGGCTGATGGGCACCCGTTTCGCGGTGGCCTGTTTCCATCCGGATCCGGGAGAAGCGCGGGAGGCGGCGGATGCGGCCTTTGCGGCGGCGGGGGCAATCAATTCGGTGGCGTCGGACTACATTGCGGATAGTGAATTGCTTTCCCTTTCCAAGCACCCGCCCGGCACCGCCATCATTCTATCGCCGCTGCTGTTCCAGTTGCTAACAGAAGCCCGCGGAATCGCGGAAATGACAACGGGATTCTTCGATCCGACGCTCGGTCCTTTGACCAAGCTATGGCGCGAGACACGGCGGCGGAGGCGGTTGCCGGATCCCGCCACGATCGCAGCCGCGAGGGACGCCTGCGGCTGGCAGCATTTTCACCTGAATGCGCAGGATCTAACAATAACGCTGACGAAACCCAAGATGCGATTCGATTTGGGCGGCATTGCCAAAGGTCAGGCCGCCGACGCAATGCTTGCGGTCATGAAACAGCGCGGCATTGCCCGCTCCTGCATCACCGCCGGGGGCGACGTGCGCGCCGGTGAAGGTTCGTGGAAAATCGGCGTGCGCACTTTCGAAGGGGAGATCGAGAACCGTGAGATTTTCTTATCTAACAGCGCGGTTTCCACTTCCGGGGATTTGCATCAATCGGTGGAAATCGGTGGCGTCCGCTATTCCCATATCATCGATCCCGCGACCGGACTCGGCCTCACCCGGCCCGCCGCCGCCACGGTGATCGCGCCTTCCGCGACCCTCAGTGACGCATTGGCAACCGCCTGCTGCGTGGCTCCGCGGGATGTCGCACTGGAGAATGCGAAGCGCTGGGGTGCGGCGAAGCTGATCTTGCCGATGTGAAATCTACGGCTCCGCAGGCAGCGGTTCGCTTTGGCGGAGATAAAGGAAGAGATCGCGGATGTCATCTTCCTGCAAGCCGGTGAGAAGGCCTTCCGGCATCAGCGATTGTTCCAAAGTTTCCATGGATTCGACGTCCTTGCGCTGAACGGTGGAGGTGCCGGCGAGGGTTCTGAGTGTGACGGCGGATTCGTCATCGCCGGTGATCACTCCGGAAAGGAATTGGCCATCCTTGGTGCGGACGAGGGTTTGTTGATAGTCTTTTCCGATGACGGCGTTGGGATCGAGGATGTTCTGGAGAAGATAATCGAGGTCCTTGTACGATCCGGGAAGCTCGGGACCGATCTTCTGGCCCTCGCCGTGGAGCGTGTGGCAGGCGGTGCAACGCTGGAGAAAATGTTCGCGGCCTTTGCGGGCATCCGCGGCGAGAATGGCGTCGGTGCCGAGGAATTTCTTGTGCTGCTCGATCTCCTTCTGCTTGTCGGCGGTTGTGGTGCGGACGGCGCCCCAGTTTTTCTCCACCCATGCGTCGATCTCCGGATCGCGGAGACCGCGGAGCTGGGCGGCGAGGGGAGCGGAAATTTCCGTCGGAGCGATCTTTTCCCCATCGACCGCGGCGAGCAACGCGCGCGCTCCCGCAGGGCGGCCGACGAGGGTGTTGAGGGCATCGCGCTTTTCCTCATCTCCCAGGGTCTCGAATACCGCGATGATGGCTGAAGGGATGACTGGTTCGTCATATCCGGCAAGGCCGCGAAGGGCGGGGGCACGCAGCGGGCCGGGTTTCTTGACGAGATCCAACAGCAGCGGAAACGTCTCCGGATCCTTGGCCGCGAGGAGGGAACCCAGGGCGTTCTCGCGCGCCACCGGGGCGGCGTCCGTTTCGGCGAGCGTTTCGCGGAGGCTGTCGAGAGCCCCCTTGCCGCCGAGCGCTGCGGCAAGTGCAAGCGCCTGGCGGCGGACTTCCTCGTTGGGGCTTTGCTTGAGCTTTTCGTAAACGGCATCCCATTCCTCGGGAGCGGCAATGCCTTGTTTGCCTTTGAGCGAGGCGTTCATGCCACGCAGGATGTTCGCCTGCGTCTCCGGATTTTCGATCCCGGCGAGGGTCCGGACCAATACCCCGAGGGTGGAATCCGGCTGTGCGAGCAAGGCGCTGCCGGAGATGCCGAAAATCAGGCCGAAAGTCAGAAGTGGCTTCATGAGAAATGATATCAATTCGAAGCGGTTGCCGCCATCCGGCGGGAAATGAATTCCTGGAGTTTCGGGATTTTGCTCAGACCTAACAAATTGGCGGCCTTCGCCGAATCCTTGGCGACCGCCGGCTCGGCCGCATACCAAACGAGCAGCGGAATGTTAGGATCTCCGGCATCGTCCTCGCGGGCGACGAGCGCTTCGAGGATCGGCCAGCGGGAATCGATGGCAATGCGGCCGGCGGCGCTGGCGAGGTGCATGCGGACGACGGGTGAGGGATCGCTTTCCGCGAGCGCGGCCATCGTTTCGAGCTGTTTTTCCGACGGCTCGCGGTCTTCGCAGATGAGCTGGATGGTCCAGGCGCGGAGGTATTCCATCGGGCTTTCGAGCGACTTCGCCGCAATCTCCTCCGTGAGGCCGCCGGTAACGTGGAGAGCCCACAGGGCCCGGAGTTTGCGGGTTTCGTCATCATTCTCCGCGAGGATTTTCGCCAGCCCGAAATGAACTTCGGGCTTCGGTCCTCGCTCGGCGAGAATGCGGTGGGCTTGGCGAACATACCAATCGTTCTTGTGGAGTTGATACTCGACGAGTTCGGCGTCGCTGGCTTTCTGGAGATCCACTTTGACGGATTGCGCGCTCTCGTGAGTGATCTTATAGATCCGGCCGTTCGTGCGGTCGGTATAGTTCATCTGCTGGTGGCAGGGAACGCGGTCGTACCAATCGCTGACGAAGACGGAGCCGTCGGGTCCGTATTGCGGACTGAGGCCGCGATACCATGGATCGATGGAAGCCATGAAATCGCCGTTCTTTTCCGATCTGGTGCCGGAGCCGTTGCGGACGAATTTCTCATTCCGCAGTTTGTTGATATGGATGTCGTTGAAGAAAAAGGTGTTTCTATATTCGTCGGGCCACGAGTCGCCGAGGTAGATCATCGCGCCGCAGTAGGCGCGTTTCTCATAGTTGAAATTGGCGATGGTTTTGATGTCTTCGTAGGTATGCGGATTGAAATGCTGGCCCGCCTGGCGCTGGTAACGGCCTCCTTGCACCGCCTGCCACATGTGGGGGATCACGCAGGCGGCGAAGAAGCCGCGGCCGTGGTCGTCCCAATCGACGCCCCACTGGTTGCTGCCACCTTCGGCATAAAGCTCGAATTCCTTTTTCGTCGGGTGATAGCGGAAAATGCCGGCGTTGATACCCACGCGCTCGTCGTCGGGGGCGCCCGGTTCGCCGACTTTGGAATGGGTGAAAATGCCTTGGGTGCCGTAGAGCCAGCCGTCGGGTCCCCAGATGAAATTGTTGAGCGTCTCGTGGGTGTCTTCCGCGCCCCAGCCATCCAGGACAATCTCGGGTTCGCCGGCCGCGAGGTCCTGGTTGTCGTCCTTGCGTGGAAAGAACAGGAGGTTCGGCGGTGCGCCGACCCAGACGCCGCCATGGCCGACGGCGATGGCGGACGCGAAGTTCACCTTGTCGTAGAAAACGGTGCGTTTGTCGGAAATGCCGTCGCCATCGGTGTCCTCGAGGATGAGGATCTTGTCCTTTGGCTCGCCGGGGCTGTTCGGATAATTGGTGTTTTCGAGCACCCAGAGGCGGCCGCGGTCGTCCATGGTGTAGGCGATCGGCTGGACGATGTCCGGCTCACCGGCAAAAGCCTGCACGCGGAATCCTTCCGGGACATTCATTTTTGTGGCCGTTTCTTCGGGAGAAAGCGCCTCGGTGGTCGCGACGGGACGGCCTTTGTCTTCGAGAGGATTGGCGGCCAGCCAGGA
>JBBSJY010000047.1:0-26385 GCA_038256845.1 Verrucomicrobiales bacterium
GGAGCGTGCGAGCGGAAGCGCAAGGGCTTGGCGTTCGCGGTGTTTCTCGCAGGCGCAACCTCGCCCGCCTCTGGAGTGGTCGTAGGGCTTCCGGACATGAGCCTTTCCCGCCAGCTCGGGCAGGCATACGCCGGAGTGGGAGTCCTGGATATCGAGGAAAGCGGCGGGAGCTACCGGGGCACGGGGGTGCTGCTGAACGACCGCTGGGTGCTGACGGCGGCGCACAACTGGAATGCGGGCGGGGTGAACGGGCTGGCGTTCTCGATCGGAGGGCAGCGGTATGAGGCGGCGGAGTGGGTCCAGCACCCGGGGTGGGACGGGAGCTTTTCCCCATCGCAGGGCTGGGATGTGGGCCTGGTGAGGCTGGCGGAGCCGGTGGCGGGAGCAGGCGTTAACCGGCTGTATGCCGGGAACGCCGAGATCGGCATGCCGGTGACAGTGCTCGGAACCGGCTTGGCGGGTGTGGCTGGCGGAGCGCTGGATTTCAATGGCGGGGGAACGGTTTTCGGGATCACCAACACCATCGACCGGGTGATTTCGCTGAACGGGTTCCAAGGATCCGGGGGATGTGAACACGGGTTCCTTTTTCATTTTCGACAACAATTACAACGGAGACCTCGATGCCGATGGGATTCTGGATGACCTGGATCCCAATCCCGGGGTGACCGATCCCATGCGCGTGTTCCAGGGAACGGATTATGTCCTCACGTTGCTGGGCTCAGGCCGTGTCGCTAGTCTGGAATCGTCCGTGCTTTTTGATGACACATACGACGGGATGACCAGCAGCCAAATGAGGGAGATTACGGGGAATGTCTACCGGCACCTGAAGGATGACTGGCTTACAGTCCTTTCGAACTCTACGTCATGGGACTGATCTCCGCAGGGGAAGTGGGGCACGACATCAAGATCGCAAACGATTTTCAATGGCTGAACACGTCCGAAGGACGCTTCTCCGCATCGAACATCCTGACGCGGACCATGTCGGAAGTGGTGGCCATGGACGGAGCCCGCACGCCGGGTCCAACGTCATCGCAGAAGAACTTCCGCATCCTTTATCTCCTTCTCACGGCGAATTCGCTTTCTCTGGGGGAATGGAGCGCGGCCGACAAGGATGTATATCAATTTGCATTTGATGGAGACAACGGGAGCAGCCTCTATAATTTCTGGGAAGCCACCGGGGGGCGAGCCAGTGTGACGATGGATGGCCTCCTGGACACTGAATTGGAAGGGACACCGGTGGCTATCGAGTCCATTGCAGTCACGGGAGAGGGTCCCGAGAGAGTGCAGGTCACGGTGGCGAGCCTAACCGGGGCCACTTACACGCTTCTCTACAGTCCTGACCTGAAAGTATGGCACAGCTTGCCTGGGGTGCCGGGAGACGGGAACGATCTCGTGCTGTTCCATGATGGTGCCATGTTTTACGTGGTCATGGGATTCGGCCTGCCGCCGGCAGCCTCGATGGGCGGAGTTGGCGGTGCGAGTGAAGAGCCTCCCCACTCGTGCCAAGGATGCTTCGATTTGAGCCAGGGGAGGATGACTTCGCCTCTGCTAGTCCATGACAGAGGAAAAGGAAAACCACGAATCACGCTAACAGAGTGAATCGATACCGTGCTCGTGCTCGTAGTTCCGCCTCACATGAAACTCTTAGTTCTTCGTCGCCGACGCATGACGCTCCTGAGACGATTTGCGGGTAGGTAGGGCCAAGAATCCCACGAAAACAGCCTCTTGCGGTAGAAATCCGTGGAATTTAGATCTTCGACTCTTGAGCGAAGGTTGCGATGGCTGGAGACCGCCGGTTCGTGCTGGATTTCATGGCGTTTGCCGATCAGAGCTATTTATTCCCGTCATGCATTAACGACGAAGAGTTCTTTTTTCCCGCTGTTTCTGCGTTGGGCGAGAGGTTGGTGAGGACCAACGGTCCAATCTACGGTGCATCGCTTGGCTGTTCATTGCCGAGAATTCGTGTGTATTCATTGAGACCGGAATGCGAAGACATCGATTCCCTGCGGTTTATCACTCTGAGGTCCTGCTAAAATCATGGACCGAAGAAAGACAGGCAGGATGCCTGTGCCCCCTTCTTCAGAGTACGGGCGGGACGCGCGCGGTCCTTGAGGCGAGGGCTTGGCCGGTGGGGGAGTGGGGGGTGGCGGCGATTTGGGCGGGGGTGCCTTCCGCGGTGAGGAGGCCGCCGTGTTTGCCGCCGCCGGGGCCGAGCTCGATGACCCAGTCTGCGGCGGCGACGACGTCGAGGTGATGCTCGACGACGAGAATGCTGTGGCCGGCATCGCGGAGGGCGAGGAAGGCGGCGAGGAGGCGCTCGACATCGCCGAAGTGGAGGCCGGTGGTGGGCTCGTCGAATAGGTAGAGGGTGTGGGGTGTCTGCGGGCGGGCGATTTCCACGGCGATCTTGAGGCGCTGGGCTTCGCCGCCGGAGAGGGTGTTGGCGGGCTGGCCGAGGGGGAGGTAGCCGAGGCCGAGGTCGCCGAGGACCTCGAAAATGCGGTGGAGCTTGGGGACGGGGCGGAAGAGCTGGCGGGCATCGCTGACGGAGCTTTCGAGGATGTCGGCGATGGATTTGCCCTTGTAGGTGATTTCGAGGGTCTCGCGGTTGAAGCGGCGGCCGTTGCAGGCCGGGCAGGGGACCCAGGCATCGGGGAGGAAGTGCATTTCGATCTTGAGGCGGCCGTTTCCCTGGCAGCGCTCGCAACGGCCGCCGGGGGCATTGAAGGAGAAACGCTTGGCATCGTAGCCGCGCTGGCGGGCGAGGGGGAGGCGGGCGAAGAGGGCGCGGATGAGATCGAATGCGCCGGTGAAGGTGGCGGGATTGGAGCGCGGGCTGCGGCCGATGGGCGATTGGTCGGCGACGACGCATTTTTCTATCAGATGGAGGCCTTCGATGGCGTCGTGCTCGCCGGGGGCTTCGCCGGTGCCATTGAAATGGCGGTGGAGGGCGCGGCGGAGGATGTCATCGGCGAGGGTGGATTTCCCGCTGCCGCTGGGTCCGCTGAGGCAGACGAGCCGGCCAAGGGGGATGGACACGTCGAGGTTGCGGAGGTTGTGGTGGCGGGCTCCGCGGACGAGGAGGTGGCCGGGGGATGAAGAGGAGGGAGGGGGGCGACCGGTGATCTCGGGGCGACGGGTGATCTCGGGGCGACCGGTGATCGCCCCTACGGTGCGGAGCCATTGGCCGGTGGGTGAATCGATTTCCAGCGGGGGGCCGGCGGCGAGGAGCAGGCCGCCCTCGCGGCCGGCGCCGGGGCCGATGTCGATGAGGTGGTCGGCGGCGCGGATGATTTCCTCATCGTGCTCGACGACGACAACGGTGTTTCCCAGATCGCGGAGACGGATGAGGGCGCCGATGAGGCGGGCGGTGTCGGCGGCGTGGAGGCCGATGCTCGGTTCGTCCAGGACATACAGGACGCCGGAGAGGCCGGCGCCGAGCTGGGTGGCGAGGCGGATGCGCTGGGCCTCGCCGCCGGAAAGCGTGCCGCTGCCGCGCGTGAGGGTAAGGTAATCGAGGCCGACTTCCCGGAGAAACGAGAGACGCGAGCGGACGTCAGCAGCAAGGCGCTGGCAGATCTCCTGCTTGGCGGGCTCGGCGCGGATTTCGGAAATCCAGTCGAGCGCTTCATCGACGCCGAGCTGGCAGAAGTCCTGGATGCCGAGCCATGTTTCGCCGGGGCCTTCGACTTTCACGGCGAGCCACTGGGGCTGGAGGCGGAGGCCGCCGCAAGCGCGGCAGGTGCGGCGGGAGATGAATTTGGAAAGCTTTTTCCGGATGAGCTGGGAGGAGGTTTCGAGGTAGTGGCGGAGGATTTCCCCGGGGTCGGCTCCTTTCTCTAACAATGTCGGATCGCAATGGAGCTCGGTGCCGAGTCCTTCGCAGGTTTCGCAAGCTCCGGTGGCGGAGTTGAAGGAGAAATGCTTGGGGGAAAGATCGCCGACGACGAAGCCGGTGCGGGGGTTGCGGTAGGCGGTTTGGAAGGAAAGGTCGCTCCATGAATCGGCTTCCGGAGCCTGAATGGTGGCGCGGGCCTCGCTGCCGCAGAGGCGCAGCGCGGTTTCGACGGAGTCGGCGAGACGGGAATCGACGCCGGGGCGGATGACGAAACGATCGACAACGATTTCCACCGCGGCGGGGGACTCGGGCCAGGCGGAGGCGGCGGCCTCGATTTCCATCACTTCGCCATCAAGGCGGATGCGGATGTAGCCTTGTCTTTGCAGATCACCTAACAAGCGGAGCGGGTCGCCAAGTTCTTCTCCGGGGATGGGGGCGAGGAGGACGACCTTGGTGCCTTCATCGAGGGCGGCGAGAGCGGCGACGATGTCAGCGGAGCCCATCCGGGAGAGGCGCTCGCCGGTCTCGGGATCGTGGGGGACTCCGGCGGCGGCCCAGAGGACGCGGAGATAATCGTAGATCTCGGTGGCGGTGGCGACGGTCGAGCGGGGGTTGAGCCCGCCGCCGCGCTGCTCGATGGCGATGGCGGGGCTGAGGCCGGTGATGGAATCGACGTCGGGCTTTTCAAGCTGGTCGAGGAACTGCCGGGCGTAGACGGAGAGCGACTCGACATAGCGGCGCTGGCCTTCGGCGTAGAGGGTGTGGAAGGCGAGCGAGGATTTTCCGGAGCCGCTTGGACCGGTGATGACGACGAGTTTCCCGCGCGGAATATCGACGTCGATGTTCCGCAGGTTGTGTTGGCGCGCGCCGCGGATCCGGATGGTTTCCACGGCGCGAGGAGAATGCGCGACGGGGGAAGTTCCAAGTTCCAATGCGCGGGCGAGGCGCTAAGGTGGGCGGGTGACCCAGCTCGAACGATTTCTGAATCCGGCCGCGGTTTCGGTGAAAATCTGCGGTGTGACCCTCCCGGCGGACGGGGCGGAACTGGCACAGCTCGGCGTGGAGGCGCTGGGCGTGAATTTCTGGCCGGGATCGAAGCGCTATGTCGCGCCCGAGGAGGCCGGGTGGCTGCGTGATCTGGCGGGGAAGATTCTGCGGGTGGGGGTGTTCGTGAACGAGCCGGCGGCGCTGCCTTTGCGCCTGGTGAAGGACGGGCTCATCGATGTGGTGCAACTCCATGGCGACGAGACCCCGGAGGATGCCGCGCCTTTCCGCGACGCGGGGGTGACTTTCATCAAGGCGATCGGGGTGAAGACACAGGACAGCCTGGCGGATGCGACGGCGTTCGGCGCTGCCGCGGTGCTGCTGGATTCCCACGCGCCGGGGGTGCACGGCGGGACCGGGGAGACGTTTGATTGGGATCACGCGGTGCGTTTTCGCGAGATGCACCCCGAAATCGCATTGATTCTCGCGGGCGGCATCGTCCCTGAAAATGTCCGTCTGGCGGTTGAAACCGTTCGCCCCGCGGCGATCGACATCGCGTCCGGCGCGGAGAGTGCCCCAGGCGTGAAAGATCTCAACCGGGTGTCCGCCATCCTGACCGCCCTCGGCCGTTGAATCGCATGCTGACGGACTCGCATTGCCATCTCGCGTCGCATCGTTTCCATGCGGATGAAGTTGCCGCACTCATCGATCGGGCGAAGGAAGCGGGGGTCGGGCGGCTGGTGACGCTTGCGACGTGCTTGGAGGATGTGCCGTCGAATCTCTCGATCGCGGATCATCCATCGGTCCACGCGTGCATCGGGATTCATCCCTGCGATGTCCACGAGGCTCCCGACGACGCGATGGAAAAGCTCCGGCTCCATGTCGCGGACCCGCGGGTGTGTGCAATCGGCGAAACGGGCCTCGACTACTATCATCCCGCCCCGGAAGGCTGGACCGACGAGGATCATCGGGAGCGGCAGCGGAGTTTTCTCCGATGGCATTTCCAGCTCGCCGCCAGAGCCGGGCTCAATCTCGTGATCCATACCCGTGATCGCAGCGGCGATGCCTCGTTTCACGATGCGTTGGAGATTTACCAAGCCCATCATCGTGACGTGCGGGCCGTCTTCCATTGCTTCATCGGTCCGTGGGAGAACGCCCGTCAGGTCATTGAATTGGGCGGCCTGGTTTCATTCGGTGGCGTGGCGACATTCAAAAACTCACAGGCAGTGCGCGACACCGCGTCCCAGTGCCCGGTGGGATCGTTCATGGTCGAAACGGATGCACCCTATCTCGCGCCGGATCCCCATCGCGGCCAGCGCAATGAGCCTGCCTATGTGCGCCACACGGCCGAGCGTCTCGCCGCACTGCGAGGCGAGTCCCACCCACGCTTCGCCGAGCATACCAGCGCGACGGCCGCGGAGTTTTTCCGGTTTCGCCCGGATGCTTCCTGAACGAATCTGTTGAAAGGCATCGTTCTGAACCAACGGACGGAGATCACACGATCTGTCCTTCACAATTCCATTCCAACCCGCTAGACCGAGATCCATGACTCCGCTCAAACTCATTGCCGCCTCCGCACTTACCGCCGCCTTCGTCTCCTGTGCCAACCAGGACCAGCCCGACTACGATACTTCCAATCCCTACGGCACGCCCGATTACGACGTTGCGGAGAGTACCCCGTACCAGCCCGTCGATCCGGTGAATCCCGTCTACGACACACCCGCTGCCTACGAGGAAAGCACCTCGCCCGACAGGACGGCATCAGGTGTTTCCGCGATACCCTCGCGTGGCGGCGCCACGACCGTCCACACCATCGTGAGGGGCGACACGCTTTGGGGCTTGGGCAAGCAATACAACGTCTCCATCGAGGCGATCAAGCAGGCCAACTCGATGACAAAGGACACCGTGGTCCTCGGCCAGAAAATCGCGATACCGGCCCCTTAAAGACCACTTTCCGCCGAGGGGAGTTATCCTTTCCACCAGCCCATGTCCGCTGCCATGCGTTTCCCGCTCCTCGCTTTTCTCATATCAACCCTCGGCGTGGCAATGGCGCAAACCACTGCTCCGGCGGACGGCGGTCTCGCGGGGTCTTTCGCGGACCTCAGTCCGCGGGAAGCGGCGTTGGAGCATCTTCTATCAGAACGTGGATCCGCCGATTCGTTCGCAGCGGTCGTGGAGGAGGCCAGGAAGCAGGGCGTCGGCGGCCAGGCGATCCTCGAAGCACGTTTCCTATTTCATGTGGACCGGCAGGAGGACGCTGCCATCGCCGCCATGCTTCCCGAATTCATGGCACGGCGGGACACCTTCCGGCTTGAGGATTCGGAGATCTTCAGCCTCAAGGAGGATTGGCTCGCAGTCACCGAGTACGTCCAGGCCATCGCCGCGCTGAAGAAGGGGGACAAGGACGCTTTCAAGAAGCACATCACCGAGGCGTTCTGGCTCAGCCCGCGGCAGGGATCGGCCTTCGCTCCGCACATCGATCGAGTCCGCCTCGAGGAGGCCATGAGCGCCGTCCGTATCGATTTCACCACCCGGCTCGCCGATCTAACAGGAAGTGGGGTGGTCGTGTTGGGCGATCTTATGGCGGGAAAGAAAGCGATGCTGCTCCACTTCTGGTCGCCATGGAGCCATGAGTGCGAGGCCGCGATGCCCGATTTCGTCGCCACCGCCCACGCGCTGGAGAAGAAAGGCATTTCCGTCGTGTCGCTGGTGGCCGACGATTCGCCCAAGGGTCTAACGGATGCGCGCGAGCTCATCCGCCCGATCGGTCCCACGCCACCCGGCGCATGGCTGGTCGACCCGAAGAAAAACTCCCTGAACCGCTTGCTGCGCATTCAGAGCGTGCCCGCCGCCGTCCTGGTTTCGCCGGAGGGCCGGGTGCTTTTCAACGGCCATCCGACGGACGACAATTTGTGGAGAGCCATCCAGCGCCTCGATCCGTCCATCGCGCGGCCTGCTTCCGAGCGAGGACGGGAGGAGCCCTGACTCCCGTCTTTGGTACGGGAAATCCAGTAGATGTCGCGGACGCGCGCGGAAATTGGTAAAGAAAACTTGATAATCGACACATTTCAACTTGACGGAAACCCGAACTACTAGTTCCATCGTCGGAAGCAAGAGGCATTCAGTTATGGCGCGGCCCTCCCATCCTTCCAATCTCGAACTGCAGGCACTGTCGGTGCTGTGGCACGAAGGGCCAAGTACGGTATCTGTCGTACATGAGTCGTTACCGGACGGGAAGGACCGGGCCTACACGACGGTTCTCTCGGTGATGCAGAGTCTGGAGCGCAAGAGTCTGGTGAAACGTTCGCGGGCCGGCCGCGCTCACGTGTATGAGGCGGCGTATTCGCAGGAAGTCATCGTCCACCGGGCGACCCATGATTTCCTCACAAATGCTTTTGGAGGACGGCTCGGTGAGGCGCTCCTCGCACTACTCTCCGCCGGTACATTGACGCCGGAAGAGAAAACCAAAATCGAACGCGAACTCCAACGACACAAAGCCATGGCTGCAAAAAAATCAGCGAAGAAGGGCGCGGCCAAGACCGCGAAGAAAGCTGCGACGAAAGTTGCCAAGAAGGCCCCGGCCAAAAAGGCAGCCAAGAAAACAGCGAAAAAAGCACCCGCCAAAAAAGCACCTGCCAAAAAGGGCGCCAAAAAAGCGGCGAAAAAGGTGGTGAAGAGCGCCAAGAAGACCGCCAAGAAGGCGGCCAAGAAGACCGTCGCCAAAAAGGCCGCTCCAGCCAAGAAAGCCACCGCCAAGAAGGCTGCGAAAAAGACAGCAAAGAAAACCGCGAAAAAGGCCGTTGCGGCAAAGAACGCCGCTCCCGCGAAGAAGGCCGCCAAAAAGGTGGCCAAGAAGTCGGCGAAGAAAAAGGCCTGATCGCCCCGGACCGCAAACAGCATCGGCAACTCCATGTAGGTGTTCCGGCTGTTCGCGCTGACACGGATGTTCAAAGGCGGGAAGTCCACGGGCTTCCCGCCTCTTTTTCGCGAAAAGTGGTTGCATCCCCGCTTCGCGGCGTCCTAGGTTCGCGCCGCCTGCAACGGCACGTCCAAGCGCGGTTAGCTCAGTGGTAGAGCACCTCCCTGACACGGAGGGGGTCACTGGTTCGAACCCAGTATCGCGCACCATCCGCCCCGATCTCTTTCCAGGATTTCCATAGTTTTGACCGCTTCGATGAAGGCGGAGCCGCCCGCACCCGAGGAGCTTGATGCGCTTCTCCGGCTCCTAGATGACGAGACGCCCGCCGTGCGCGCCCGCGTGGCAGAGCGTCTCGCTTGCTGCGGTGGGGACCTCAGCGAATGGCTTGCCACGCATCCGCGCGCCCTCAGCAGCGAAGAAAAGGAACTTCTCGCCGAGATGCTGAGCCCTCCCCGCCGCGAGATCCTGGCCCGCGAATGGGTCTTCCCCACGGGGGGCGCCGCGGCGCTCGGCGAGGACTGGGAATGCTTCGAGGCGCTCCTCCGCGCTCTGTCCGATTTCCTTCACGATGGCATCACGCTGCGGCAGCCCTTGTCCGACGCCCTCGATCTTCTCGCTGAGGAGGCGGTTGAAAGCGGCGTGACGATCGAAATCGAGCTCCGCCAGTTTCTCTTCGGAAGCGGGAGACTCCGGGGCAACAAGTCCGAGTACTACGATCCCCGGAATTCCGACCTCGCCTGGGCGATCACCGAAGGACAATCCAACCCGCTCGGTCTCTGTGTCATTTTCATCCTTGTCGCCCGGCGTCTGGATTTGATCGTGGAGGGGGTCAATTTCCCCGGCCATTTCCTTTGCCGTATTTTCCAAGACGGCTTCCCGGTGATCATCGATTGCTTCGACGAGGGCCGTCTTCATCTCCAGTCCACGCTGTTGGAAAGTGGCAGCGATTTGAACCGGAAGCAAAAGGAACTCTTGCGGCGCGCCGCCGACCCCGGGACGATCCTGGTGCGGTTGCTGAACAACCTTGAGAAATCCCTTGAAGAGACCGGCAGGGAGGCGGATGCGCGGCTGATCGGCGAGCTGCGGCAGACGCTGGATTGAGCGTTCGTTCGGTTACCAGACCTTCAGTTCCGCGAGTTGTCTGGCGGCCGCCTCCGCCCAGCCGCGATTGGCCGCCGGGGAGGCGGGGGATGGATGCAGGACCTTGCCGATGACGGCGTTCCCACCCGCGGCCACCCGCCGCAGCCGCTCCTCCGCGAACGCGCCGATTCCGATGAGGAACTCGGGTTTCAGCGCATCGATCACTTCCCGCAAATGTGCCTGGCACGCGGCTTCCACGGGGACCATCTCCGAAGCGGAAAGCTTGTCGGGAGTTAGGTTCGCACCGGATTCAGTCATCCACACCAGCGGGCAGTAGTTCACCACCAGATGATCGCGAAAGAAATCATCCGGCGTGGGGAACCGGTCCGCGAACAATCCCCACAGGCGTCGCCCGCTCACTTCGGAACGCGCGCAGCGGAAACCCTCCACCGGTCGCTTCGGATGCTCGTTTAACGGCCGGCCGACTTCCATTTCGATACCCATCCAGTCGCGGACGGCCGCCACTTCACCGAATGGCACACCTGTCTGGGTCATGCCGAACGGTCCGGGGTTCATGCCCATTAAAACGACGCGCTTCGGCCCCGTCCCGAAGCGTTCGAGATAGTGGCAGTGCGCGTTCCATGCATAGTCGAGCGTCCGGTAAACATGGCTCACCGGCGGCGAAAACTCGAGATCGCGCAACGCGCCGGCGAGGCGTTCCGCGGATGCGATGAGGCGCTTCATGCGGGTAAGCAATCACCTCCTCCACGCGAACGCCAGCACCAGCAATGCCAAGGGAAGGTAGAGCAATGTGAAAAGGAAAAGCCGCCGCGCGGAGCTACGCTCGCCGTCGCGCGCGAACCCAAGTGCCAGACCGGCCATCACGAATGCGAGCAACGGGCCGATGAAATTCCATAGCAAGCCCGCGAATCCCAACAATGCGGGCAGCAACGAGAACACCGCCAGCGCCACCGCGAACATCGCCGATAGCATTCCGCTCTTGCGCCCGCTCGCATCACCGTTCGACCACATTTCGTATCCCGCCGCTTCGTATTCCTCGCGGCACAGCCAGTTGATTGCGATGAAATGCGGCAGTTGCCAGAAGAACAGCAGGCCGAACAGGAACCATGCCTCGTTGTTCAACGCTCCTCCTCCCCCGACCCAGCCGATGACCGGGGGTATCGCACCCGGAATCGCTCCGACGAGGGTGTTTGCCGAACTCACCCGCTTGAGCGGCGTGTAGATGAACACGTAGATCGCAATGGTCGCCGCCGCCAGGTAGGCCGCGACGTGTCCCACCTTCACCGCGAGGTGGATGATTCCGATCGCCGAAAGCACCCAGCCGACCCCGAAGGCGAATTGCGGGTCCATCCGGCGGGAGGGCAGCGGCCGGTCCGCCGTGCGGCCCATGCGCGCGTCCAGGTCGATCTCCATCAGTTGGTTGAACGCCGCCGATCCGAATGCCGCCGCCGCCGTTCCCAGCAGGGTGTGAAGCAGCTTCATCCAATCCATCCCGGAACCCAACGAGGCGAGCAGGAAGCCGAAGAAAGTCGTTACCAGGACGAAAAAGTTCAAGCGGACCTTCATCAATACCACCAGATCCTGACGCAGCCCGGGTGCTTTCGCCGGGGCAATGAGTGCCTCTCCGGCGGCCCCACCCGCCGTCTCCTCGTTCCTGCTATCTCCCGGTTCGTCCATGGTCGCGACGGATCTTGGCGCGGATCCGCCGCATTCCAAGCCGCGACTTGGCATCAGGCATTTGACTGAATGGCTGGACTCGCCGCCCGGGAGGAATAGCGTAGAGGCCTTCCTCGAACCCATGCACGCGATTTTTCTTCTACTTGCCACCGCCGTCCTCTTATCCGCTCTGGAAACGCGCGTCTGGACGGATACCCAGGATCGCAAGGTGGAGGCCGAAATGGTCGCCGTGGACGACACCTCCATCACCCTTCGTCTCAAGGACGGGCGTGAAGTGCCATTCCCTACCGAGCGGCTTTCGGAGGCCGATGTGAAGTATGTCGAGGAAAACCGCGGGAAGCTAGGAATGGCAGAGCCGGGAGGCCGGCAATCGGCGGACGGTGAGGAGCAAGCCCTCAACTTCGAGGATCCTTGGCCCGACCGCGTGACGTTCACGGAGGATCCCGAAATTGCCACCATCGAGGAGGATGCGGAGAAGAAGCGTTTCATCTACGAAAGCGCCAATTACCGCTATGTCTGCGACGTGCGTTTGGCAAAATCCGTGGTGAAAGGCTTCGCGGTCATGTTTGAGGCGACCCATCTTGTCACCCGCACGATGCCGCTCGGCATCACCGAAGGTCAGAAGACCGACGGGAAATATCTCATTCTCTTGTTCGAGAACTTCGAAGCCTATGTCCAGGCGGGTGGTCCGCCGGACAGCGCGGGGGTGTTCCTGGGCGGACGCGGAATCGTCATGGTCCCCCTCACCAGCCTCGGCGTCCGGCCGGTCGGCAGCGGTTATATGCTGGATCGCGATAAGAGCAGCAAAACCCTGCCGCACGAGCTGGTCCACCAGATCACTCCCGAGCCCTACTATGAAAGCGGAGCGCTTGGTTGGTTCTCGGAAGGCATCGCCGAATATGTCGCCACCACGCCCTATCGCTCCGGTTCGTACAACGTGCGATCCAACTTCAGACCGATCGTCGAATACGCCACCGCCTACGGCGAAAAGAACATGGGCGGCCGCGCGCTCGGTACCGAGATCAGCTTGCCCGCGCTGAAGACATTCATGCTCCAGGACTACCAGACTTTCCTGTCCAGGGCGTCGGTCAACTACGGCAGCGCCTTGCTGATCACGACCTACTTCCTCCATTTGGACGGGGAGGGCGATGCCAGGCGCATGAAGGGGTTTCTCAGAGGCTTGCATGAAGGGAAAAAAGGCGAGGAGGCCCTCGAAGCGCTGCTCGACGGCCGCACTTTCGAGGAATTGGAGGCGGACATCATCAGGGAATGGGGCCGGAAGGGAGTCGATTTCACCTTCGCCAGCTAGCGATCCGTTAGACCGCGGCCGAATTTCTCACCCCATCCATCCCATCCGCCCGGCGAACCACCAGGCTCCTGTGGCGGCGATCGCCAAGCATCCGCTCAGACGCACCGCCCGGTAGATTTTTGTCCTGTGCCAGCGCAGTGTCGCGATCCACGCCACCGCCAGAACCGCCGCCTGCGCGGCCTCCACTCCCAAGTTCGCCGAGAGCAGGGCGGTCATGAAACCCTTGCCAGGTTGAAGCCATGTGGAGAGCGCGCCCGCGAATCCCAGCCCATGGATCAGACCGAAGCCGAATACGATCGGCAACCGGACGCGTCCTGCCCGAGGTTGTTCGGATCGCAGGTTCTCAAGCGCCACCGCGACCAGACTCAGAGCGATGACCGGTTCGACCCAGCCCCCCGAAACCCGCACCAGCCCACCCGCTGCCAGTCCCAGCGTCACCGTGTGCGCCGCGGTGAAGGCCAGCGACTGCGCGAGCAGCGGCCGCCAGGCCCGCCGGTAAAAGAACAATCCCATCACAAACAGGACATGGTCCCACCCCTCCGGGACGACATGGAGAAACCCCTGCCGGAACGTTTCATGCCAGTCCGGCCGACCTCCTGCCAGCTCCGCCGATTGCCCCGCCGGCAGTGAGAGATAAGCGCCCTGTCCCTCCTTCCCCGGCAGGCGCAGCACCAGCGTCGGCCGCTCCCCCTCCGCCCATCTCACGATCGGCGTTCCCACCAGCCGTTCCGTTCCCCGCAGTTCCATGCGGAAATACGCCCCGTCATTGAGCAGCACCGGGAAATCGGGCGGAGTCTCCGCGAAATCCGGGAAAACCACCTCCCATTCCGAAACTCCAGCCGCGGACTCCACCGCCAGACACTCCCGCAGATAGCGCTCCGCCTCCGCCCGCAGCGGCGCCCAACCTGCTTCGCCCAAGCCCGCCAGCCATTCCCGCCGCGGCGCGGGGGCCGATTCATCACCGCGCCATTCGGGAACCGCATAACCCGCGTCGAATAAGATTTCAATCTGCCAGGCACTGTCCGCCGCTTTCCACTCCCCATAGATCTGGGTCACCACGTGGCCCCTCGCCATGGATGTCGCGGCGATGAAACAAAGCCAAAGCACCATCCAGAGTCTCACCCCCGAGTTCTCGCAGTTCTGTCGTGGCCGCAAAGCCAAAAGGAGACCCCGGCCGCACATTCCCGCGCCTTTGCCTGGTGAGGAAAATTCTCGTCACACGCGCATCGGGGTGCCGAAACTCCCGGCGTGATCCACCCCACCGCCATCGTTTCACCCCAGGCCGCGCTGGGAAACAATGTCCGCATCGGGCCGTTTTGCATCGTCGGCTCCGGTGTGGAGTTGGGCGATGATTGCGTCCTTCACTCGCATGTCATCATCGAAGGCGGATCCAGATTTGGTTGCGGAAACGAGTTCTTTCCTTTCGCGGTCATCGGTGGAAAAACCCAGGACTTGAAATACATCGGCGAGCCGACCTATCTGGAAGTCGGCGACCACAACGTCTTCCGCGAGAATACCACTGTCCACCGCGGGACCCTCGAGCAGACGCCCACCCGAATCGGCTCCCACAACCTTCTCCTCTGCTACTCACATGTCGCCCACGATTGCCAGCTCGGGGATCACATCATTCTCTCGAACAGCGTGGGCCTGGCGGGTCACATCACGGTCGAGGATCATGCCATCGTTTCCGGCCTCGCCGCTGTCCACCAGTTCTGCAGGATCGGAAAGCACTCGATCATCGGCGGCTGCTCCAAGGTCAATCAGGACGTTCCCCCCTTCATGATCGTGGATGGGAATCCAGCGTCGACCCGGGGATTGAATCTCATCGGCCTCCAGCGCCGCGGGTTTGCCGAAGACGATATCCGCGCGCTGAAATCGGCCTACAAAAAGCTCTTTCTCAAAAAGGACGGAAACCTCGCCAACTCGATCAGCTCGCTCAAGGCCACCCATGCCGCCGACACCCCCCAGGTCGCGCACCTGATCCATTTCATCGAGAATTCCCAACGTGGCATCACGCGGTGAACCGATCTTCTCGGTTGACCGATCCGCCGGTTTTGGCAAGTTTCCCCTCGTGAACTTTCTCAACGGAAACCTTCCAAGCAGCCCCCTTCTTCTAGGGTTGGCCGCCCGTTGACCTTTTCTTTCTCTCCACGTCAGTTCACCGGCCCGCCCACTTTGAGGCGTCGCCAATCCCCTGATCCCCGGATCACCCTTTTTCCCTATTTCCGCCATGAAATCCTCCGCCCTCTCGAAATACCGGCCCTTCCCGCCGATCTCCCTGCCCGACCGCACCTGGCCGGAGCAGACCCTGACACACGCTCCGATCTGGTGCTCCGTCGATCTCCGCGATGGCAACCAGGCCCTTCCCCAACCCATGTCCGTGGAAGAAAAGCTGGAATATTTCGATCTCCTCGTGCGCGTCGGCTTCAAGCAGATCGAAGTCGGATTCCCCTCCGCCGCGGACACGGAATTCAATTTCCTCCGCCGTTTGATCGACGAGAACCGAATTCCCGGCGACGTGATCATCCAGGTCCTCGTCCAGACCCGCGAGCCGCTCATCCGGCGTACCTTCGAAGCCATCGACGGAGCGAAACGGGCGATCGTCCATATCTATAACTCCACCTCTCCGCTCCAACGCCGGGTGACTTTCGGGGACGCCTCGCGCGACTCGATCAAGCAACTCGCCATCGATGGTGCCAAGCTGGTCAAGGAACTCGCTCCGACCATCCCGCATACCGAGGTGATGTTGCAATATTCGCCCGAATCTTTCTCCGACACCGAACTCGATTTCGCCGCCGAGGTCTGCAACGCGGTCATCGATGTCTGGCAGCCCACGCCGGACAGAAAGATGATCATCAACCTCCCGGACACGGTCCAGTGGACCACTCCCAACGTCCACGCCGACCAGATTGAATGGATGTGCCGGAATCTGAAAAACCGCGATTCGGTCATGGTTTCCCTGCACACGCACAACGACCGCGGGACCGGCGTCGCCGCCACCGAGCTGGGCCTGATGGCCGGTGCCGATCGTGTCGAAGGAACGCTCTTCGGCAACGGCGAGCGGACCGGCAACCTCGACATTGTCACCTTGGCGCTGAATCTCAACAGCCATGGCGTCGCCACCGGATTGGATTTTTCCGATCTCCAATCCTTGCGTGCCGTTTACGAACGGGTTACCCGCATCAACGTTCCCGACCGCCAGCCCTATGCCGGCGAACTGGTGTTCACCGCGTTTTCGGGTTCCCATCAGGACGCCATCAAGAAAGGTCTCGATCAGCGGGCCAAAGCTCCCGCCAATACGCCTTGGGGCGTGCCATATCTCACCATCGACCCGCAGGACATCGGCCGTTCCTACGAGGCCATCATCCGTATCAACTCGCAGTCCGGCAAAGGTGGGGTCGCCTATGTGTTAGATCGCGAACATGGCTTCGACCTGCCGAAGTCGATGCACCCGCAGGTCGGCAAACGCATCTACGACCTTGCCGACGAACACGGCCGCGAGCTCTCGGCCGACGAGATCCGCGACGCGTTCTTCCGGGAATTCGTCAACATCGCAGTGCCTCTCGATGTGATCGATTATGAACTCATTCACCACACCACCGAGCGCGGTCAGGTGCAATGCAAGGCGGGCATCACCCTGGATGGCCAGCCCAAGCAGATAGAAGGCCTGGGTAACGGTCCGATCAATTCCTTTGTCCATGCCCTGGAAGAAAGCGGACTCAAGGATTTCAAGGTCACGGACTACCGGTCCCACGCCGTCCGCGGGGGATCGGACTCCAGCGCCGCCGCCTACGTCCAAGTCCAGCACGACGACGGCCGGCTGCTATGGGGAGCCGGTGTCGACCCCTCAATCGAAATGGCGGGTCTCAAGGCGCTGGTCACCGCATGGAACCTTCTCCGCGCCTGATCGCGCGGGTGGAGAAAAACGATCAGAGCGGACCTCACGGAGCCGCAACGACTTTGGTCTTCGCCCATTGGTCGCCCAGACGACGGAGACCACCGGGCTTGTCCTTTCCAATGATGAGGACGATCAACTCGACGAGTGGGAAAAGCGGAATGAACAGGACCGCGTTGCGCAGCAGACCCGGTGCCCAGTTGCCCGAAAGGCTTTCACCATCCTCGGTGACGGCTTTGATCTTGAGCGCCTTTTTCCCGAGACTTTGCCCATCCAGGAAGGGCAGGGAGTCGCGTGTCAGCATGTAGGCGATCCCGACCGCATTGCCCAGGATGCCGGATATTCTGCCAATGATCATCACGGCGGCAATCGTGATCAACACGTCGATAAGAAAAGCTCCGATGCGGGCGCCTAACGGGGCCTCGCCTACTGAGGGCACGGGAACGACTTCCGCGGGCTGGCCTGCGGAAGGCGTGATCGGATCCACCACGACGGAGGGCTCTACCGGGGTGACTCCGGCTGGATTGGCGGTCTCGGGATTGCGTTCGTTTTCCATATCCGCGAGAAGATGCCCTTTTCGTATGCCAAAGGTCGAGAAGGAATGTCCTGATGGAGAAATGATTCCGGATTCATCGGAGATGACCGGGATGCAGAAGGGCCTTCGCTCGCAGTTCGGCCCCCGCAATGCGGGATGCTGCGCAGCGGTGCACGCTTGCCGGGTCGGGCGGATTGGGTTACATCCGCTGCACTTCATCTCAAATCACGATCATGCAATGGAAAGGTAGAAGGCAAAGCGGGAATGTCGTGGATGCCCGCGGCCAACGGAGCGGCGGCGGCCGAGGGGGCGGATTGGGAATGCTGATGATGGTCGGGCGGATGTTCGGGATCAAAGGCATTCTGGCTATGGTGGTGATCGGCGGACTCCTCTGGAAATTGGGGATTGTCGATCCGAGCATGTTCCTCGCAAGCGGTTCGGGGGCGGGCACGCAACAGGTGGAGGTAAGCGCCGAGGAAGAGGAGCTTTATCAATTTGTGAAAGTGGTCCTGGCGGATACGGAGGACGTCTGGACATCGGAGTTCAAGCGACACGGGCAGAAGTATGAAATGCCGGTTCTAACGATTTATCGCGGACGGGTGGGGACTGCTTGCGGTACGGGCAGTGCGGAAATGGGTCCCTTTTATTGCCCGGCGGACCAAAAGGTCTATATCGACCTGAGCTTCTACGATGAACTTTCGAAGACCTTCAATTCACCGGGAGATTTCGCCCAGGCGTATGTGGTGGCCCATGAGATCGGCCACCATGTCCAGAGTCTGTTGGGAACTTCGCAGAAGGTAAGCGAGAGACGTGCGAGACCCGAGTACAACCAACTTTCGGTGCGATTGGAGTTGCAGGCGGATTTCTATGCCGGTGTGTGGGCGAACCATTCGAGGAGATATCTCGAACGGGGCGATATCGAGGAGGCCATGCGGGCTGCCTATGCGATCGGTGACGACGCCATTCAGAAAAAAACGCAGGGGCGTGTGGTTCCGCACGCGTTCACCCATGGCACCTCGGCACAACGGATGCGCTGGTTTAAGAAAGGTCTCGAGAGCGGGAAGATGGAGGAAGGCGACACGTTTTCGATGCCCTATGAGGAATTGTGAGGCGTTCCGGTGAAACCAGCCTTGACGACAGTCTCCGCGCGCATTCTCCGGGCGTGCCCGGGATGCGGGTGATCGCTTCGATTCGCCGCAATAGCGATGCCCCGAAATGAAACGGGGGAATGCGGGTTTCAGAACAGGAAGTAGCGCTGCGCCATGGGGAGAACGGAGAGGGGCTCACAGCGCAGCTCACGGCCGTCGGCCGTGACGGTGTAAGTGTCGGGATCGACGGTGATCTCGGGGAGCGCGTCATTGAAGGGCAGGTCTCGTTTGGTGACGGAGCGGCAGTTTTTTACGGCAACGAGGCGTTTGGTTAGATATAGCTCGTTGAGATTTCCCGATTCGAGCGAGGCCGCGCTGACGAAGGTGACCGAGGACGAGGCGATGGCTTTGCCAAATGCTCCGAACTGGGGACGGTAGAAGGTGGGCTGGGGAGTGGGGATGGAGGCGTTGGGATCGCCCATGTTGGCCCAGGCAATGAAGCCGCCTTTGAGAATGGTTTCGGGTTTCACTCCGAAGAAAGCGGGTTTCCATATCACGATGTCGGCGAGTTTTCCGACTTCGATCGAGCCGACCTCATGGGCGATGCCGTGGGTGAGGGCGGGGCAGATGGTGTATTTGGCGACGTAGCGGAGGGCGCGGAAATTGTCGGCGGCGGGGTGGGAATCGCCTTCGAGTTTGCCAAACTGGACCTTCATCTTGTGGGCGGTCTGCCAGGTGCGGGTGATGGTTTCACCGACCCGACCCATCGCCTGGGAGTCGGACGACATCATGGAAATGGCACCGAGGTCGTGAAGGATATCTTCGGCGGCGATGGTTTCCGGTCGAATCCGGCTTTCCGCGAACGCGACATCTTCCGGGATGCGCGAGTCGAGGTGGTGGCAAACCATGAGCATGTCGAGATGCTCGTCAATCGTGTTGGTGGTGAAGGGCCGGGTGGGATTGGTGGAGGAGGGGAGGACGTTCGCCTCGCCGCAGACGCGGATGATATCGGGGGCATGGCCGCCGCCTGCGCCTTCGGAGTGATAGGTGTGGATGGTGCGGCCCTTGAAGGCGGCGAGGGTGCTTTCGACAAAACCGGCCTCATTGAGCGTGTCGGTGTGGATGGCGACCTGGATGTCGAATTCATCGGCGACGGTGAGGCAGGTATCGATGGCGGCCGGAGTGGTGCCCCAGTCTTCGTGAAGTTTGAGGCCCATGGCTCCGGCGAGGACCTGCTCGCGGAGCGGCTCGGGGGAGGAGCAATTGCCTTTGCCAAGAAAGCCGAGATTCATGGGGAATGCCTCCGCCGCTTCCAACATGCGGTGGATGTTCCATTTTCCAGGCGTGCAGGTGGTGGCGTAAGTGCCGTGGGACGGGCCGGTGCCGCCGCCGAGCATCGTGGTGATGCCACTGGCGATGGCATGCTCGATCTGTTGCGGGCAGATGAAATGGATATGGGAATCGATGCCGCCGGCGGTGACGATGCAACCTTCTGCGGCGATGACTTCAGTGGCCGCGCCGATCGTCATGGTGATGCCGTCCTGCAGGAGGGGATTTCCGGCGTGGCCGATGCCGGCGATGCGGCCGTGCTTGATGCCGATGTCGGCCTTGATGACGCCTTGGGAGGCATCGAGAATCAGGGCGTTGGTGATGACCAGATCGAGGCATTCCGCGTCGGTGGCGAGAGGGGATTGCGCCATGCCGTCGCGGATCACTTTGCCACCGCCGAATTTCACTTCGTTTCCATAACCGCCATTTTCGGCGATCAGGTCTCGCTCGACTTCGATGAAAAGTTCCGTGTCGGCAAGACGGATCTGGTCGCCGGTGGTGGGGCCGAAAGTGGCGGCGTAGTTCGCGCGGGATTGTTTCATCGGTTAGAGCGGCCCGTTGACGCGGTTGTTGAGGCCGTGGATCTCGCGTTTTCCGGCGAAGGCGACCAGGGGGACCTCGCGGGTGTCGCCGGGTTCGAAGCGGACGGCAGTGCCGGCGGGGATGTCGAGGCGATAGCCGAGGGCGGCGGTGCGATCGAATTCAAGGGCGCTGTTCACCTCGGCGAAATGAAAGTGGCTGCCCACCTGGACCGGCCGGTCGCCGGTATTGGCGACCGTCGCGTTCCTTTTCGCGAGGCCCCCGTTGAGCTCGAGGTCCGCAGCGCCAGGCGGGGTGATGATTTCTCCGGGGATCATCTGACAGGATTGTGGACGGTGACCAGTTTGGTGCCATCCGGGAAGGTTGCTTCGACCTGCACGTCGTGAATCATCTCCGGAATACCTTCCATCACCTGGTCTCGTGTAAGGATGGTGGTGCCGTAGCTCATGAGTTCCGAAACGGATTTGCCGTCGCGGGCGGCTTCCAACAATTCGGCCGTGATGAGGGCGACGGTCTCCGGGTGATTCAGTTTGAGCCCCCGGGCAAGACGGCGCCGGGCAAGATCGCCGGCGACGACCACGAGGAGCTTTTCCTGTTCGCGAGGGGAGAGGTGCATGGGGAATCCTCAGAGGGATTGGACGAGCGACATCGAGCCGAGGCCAAGCAGCGCAAGCCCGGCGGCCCGGGGTATGAGAGGCTGCCGGACCTTTGAAATGGCAAGATGGAGCCCGCCCCCGGCCATCAGGAGGATGGCGGTTCCGCAGAGAAAGCCCGCCGCGTAAAGCGGGAAGACAACTGAATTGGCGGCTTCCGCGCCGTGGGCAAAGCCGTGGATGAGACCCGCTCCGGCCAAGGCTGCCGTGAATGCGGGCGCGGCCGGACTCTTTCCAAGAACGAAAGCGAGTCCGGCCAGCATGAGCGTCAGCGATATCGCGATTTCCAAACCGTTGGCGGCTTGGAGCCCGCGTCCGATCAACGCGCCGATTCCCAAAGCACCCAGGAACGACGCCAGTGAGATGGCACGGGACTTTCCGCCCAACCAGGCGAAGGCAAGCCATCCCGCCGCGAGCGCAATCAGCATGTGGTCGAGCCCGTCGAGCGGATGCATGAAACCTGCCGCGAGGGAGTCGAACTCATCCTCCTCCCCGGGATGGTAGTGGCCGGGGTGGGCGAATGCCCGGGCTGGGAAAAGAACGGCCGCGAGCATCCAGCGGATCGGGCGGGAGGAAGTGGGACGGGCGAAATTCATGGCGGATGATTGGGCGGAGTCTCGCCACCAGCAAACGACATGCCAAGCGGATACGAAAGAACCCCCGCGCCTCGTGAGGAGGGGCGGGGGCATGGGGGGCAGAATGGGCCGCGGGCCCGGCGGATTATTTGTAGGTGCCCTTCAGGAAGGGCTCCCCGACAACATCCTTGTATTCCTTGAGAATCTTGAATTGGCCGTCCGCACGGGTTTCGCCGATGAAGACGTTCTTGGTGAGGTGGTGGTTTGCCTGTGTCTTGACCGTCCCACCAGGGCCGTCGAATTCGATACCGCTCTTCAGTGCTTCGACGACTTTCTCGACGTCAAACGTTCCGGCCTTTTCGACGGCGGCCTTCCAGAGATACACGCCGTTATAGGAAAGCACCATCGGCGAGCAGGTCACCCGACCTTCCTTCACGATTCCGGGAACGGTCGACTTCGAAAGCCACTCCTGGAAGTTGGCGATGAATTTCGCGTTCGCAGGGCTCTTGATGGATTGGAAGTAGGTCCAGCAACCGAGCTGGCCGACAAGCTGGCTGGCTGGCAGACCGCGGAACTCGTCCTCGGAAACCGAGAAGCTGACGACGGGGCAGGATTCCGCGTCAAGACCCGCGGCGGCGTATTCCTTGAAGAAAGGAACATTGGTATCGCCGTTGAGGGTGTTGATCACGCAGGCATCGCCGCTGGCCGCGAACTGCTTGATCTCCGAAACGATCTGCTGGTAGTCGGTGTGTCCGAATCCGGTGTATTTGCCGGCGGAGATGATATTCCCTGCGGCGTCCTTGGTGAATCCCCCGCCGATGTTCTCAATCGGAACGCCCTTGCTAAGGAGATACTCAAGGAGGATGAGATTGGTCGTCTGCGGATAGACGTAGTCGGTGCCGATCAGATAGAACTTCTTCTTTCCTTCCTCGATCATGTAATCGACAGCCGGGGTCGCCTGCTGGTTGACGGCTTCCGCGGTGTAGAAAATGTTGGGAGACATTTCCTCGCCCTCGTATTGCACGGGGTAGAAGAGCAGGCCTTTGTTTTCTTCAAAAACGGGGAGGACCGACTTGCGGCTGACGGAAGTCCAGCAGCCGAAGGTTACCGCGACTTTCTCCTGTTCGAGGAGTTCTTTCGCCTTCTCTGCGAAAAGCGGCCAGTCCGAAGCGCCGTCCGCGACAACCGGTACGATTTTCTTGCCCATGACGCCCCCCGCGGCATTGATTTCGTCAAATGTGAAGAGGAGGATGTCCCGCAATGAGGTTTCACTGATGGCCATGGTGCCGCTGAGCGAGTGGAGAACACCGACTTTGACAGTGTCCTGCGCTTGAACGGCGAGACCGGGAAGTGCGAGAGCGGCGATCGCCGCTGGGATTATACGTGAGATCATGATAAATTGTTGGTTCAGGATGGAATGTCCGTGGGAAAAGGGTGGGGAGAGAAACGGGAGAGCCAAGAAACACGACTCACTTGACCCTCCCGTTCAGCAACCGATGGACGCGGCAGGAAGTTAGGCAATCAGAACGCGACGGAGACGCCGATACTGGCGGTAAGGAAATCGTCCTTCCGTGGATTTCCGATGACATCATCGTCGGTGATGTAATAGGCCAGCCCCGCGTTGAGGCTCCAGCCTCCGATGGACTCGGTAAAAGCAAGTGGGATCGAAGTGGCCACTCCAAAAGATGCATATCCGAAACCCTCGTCGGTGCTGGTCGGATGGAAATCGTCCTCCAGGAAGTATGCGATGTTGAACGGGAATGAAAGGATCACCGGGCCCAGTTCAAGATTATGGGAAAGACCGAGAACAAGGACCGTTCCGGTATTGCCGCCGGAAGCGCCCTCATCGAGGCGGTGATGGATCGTCAGCGATGGTGAGAGAAAAGTGTCGTAGGCGAATTTGATATCGAGAATGTCCTCGGTGTCAGAAGCATACATCCAGTTCTGATAGGTGACTCCGACGGAGAACGCGTCATAGGTGTAGGAAAGGCCGTAGTATACGTCTATCTCCTGGATCCGTCCGCCAAGAGGGGAGCTGTTGCCGCCGGCCTTGCTGTTGACATCCCACCAGGTTCCCAGGGTGAAAGCGAGGTCCGCCGGCAGGGCGAAACTGAGTTCAAGATTCGGATTGAAGGTGGGCTCGCTCATGCTGCTGCCATCCGCCCAGACATCGAAACCGTAGGAAACGAAGTGCGAGTTGAAGTCGAGCTTGAGGACTCCGGAGATGATATCCTCTACCGGAGCCATCATTGGCGGAGACGTGGGAGCCATTTCCTCAACGCCTGCCATTGCCACGCCTGATGCAAGAGCTGCGGCGAGAAGGGGCAGGCGAAATAGTGGATTGCGGCGATACTTGTTTTTCATGGTTTAGCTTTTACTTGATGGTGGAGGTCTAATTTCGCAGAGGGACTGCGGCGTGGGGCAAAGCCTTTTCTGTGCCAAGGAACGCGGTTTTGTTAGTATGAACAAAATTCATGCCCGATCCATCAGGGCATGATTGGTCCGCATGAAACATGCATTCTAGAAAGCAGAACCCCGCGCAATCAGGCCGACGGGCCTTCCTTCAGACGGTGAGAAACTCCCTCACGGTCTCGTCGGTCAGCTCGGCCAGCGGACCGGAGGCGGCGACGGAACCGCGTTCGAGGATGGCGAAGTCATCGCCGAGTTCCTTGCAGAAATCGAGGTATTGCTCGACGAGAAGAATTCCCATCTTCCCTTCTTCCCGAAGCATCCGGATGGCATCGCCGATTTGGTCGATGATGTTCGGCTGGATGCCTTCGGTGGGTTCGTCGAGGATGAGAAGCTTGGGTTTGGTTAGAAGAGCGCGACCGATCGCGAGCTGCTGTTGCTGGCCGCCGGAGAGCATGCCCCCCTTGCGGCGGAGGAATTCCCGAATGATCGGAAAGAGCGTGTAGACGCGGTCCACCTCCTCCGGTTCGCGTTTGCGACCTCGGGCATTGAGACCGATGAACAGGTTTTCCTCCACGGTCAGGTGAGGAAAGATGTCGCGCCCCTGTGGAACGTAGCCGAGGCCGAGGCGGGCACGGCTGGCGGAGGGAAGACGGCCGATTGGCTTTCCCTCCAGCAGGATGTTTCCGTCGTCGGCGGGAAGAAGGCCCATCAGCGCTTTGAGCGTCGTGCTCTTTCCGACCCCGTTGCGGCCCATCAAGCAGAAGACGGATTTCGGGCGGATCGAGAAATTGACTCCGCGGAGGATGGCGCTGCCGCCGATGGATACATGGAGATTGTCGATGCGGAGGCTGTGCTCGGCGGGCGGGGCGGCGATCATGCGGCTTTGGATTTGCGCCCGAGATAGACTTCGATGACGCGTTCGTCGGATTGTACTTTATCCACCGGTCCCTCGCAGAGAACGTGGCCCTGGTGGAGGACGGTGACCTTGCGGCCTTGCGATATCTGGCGGACGAAGGTCATATCATGTTCGATGACGACGATGGTATGTTTTCCGGCAAGAGAAAGGAGCAGTTCGCCGGTGCGGTAGGTTTCCTCGTCGGTCATGCCGGCGGCGGGTTCGTCCACCAACAGGAGACGGGCCTCCTGGGCGAGAAGCATGCCGATTTCCAACCATTGTTTCTGCCCGTGGGCGAGTGTTCCGGCCTTGCGGTGGGCATGCGGGGCGAGCTTGATGGTGTTGAGGATCTCCCCGACGCGGTCCCGTTGTTGCGAAGTGATTTTTCCGAAAAGGCTGTGCCAGATGCTGCGGGGCCCGGCAAGGGAGAGGATGAGATTTTCCGTGACGGTGTGATCGGTGTAAACCGTGGGGGTTTGGAATTTCCTTCCGATGCCGAGTCGGTAGATTTCGTATTCGTTGAGTTTGAGAAGATCGTGTTTGGCATCATCCCAAAGCAGCGTGCCTTCGTCGGGCTGGGTGCGGCCGGTGATCAGATCGAGGAAGGTGGTTTTGCCGGCGCCATTGGGACCGATGACGGTGCGGAGTTCGCCTTCGTCGAGATAGAAGTTGAGGTCGTTGATCGCTTTGAATCCATCGAAGGATTTGCTCAACCCCTCGGCGGAGAGAAGGAAAGGTTTCTGGCTCATGGCTCGGTGATTTTTTCGGAAGTGCCGGAACCGATTGCCGTACTTGGGTCCGGCGCGAGATCGATATCGGGGCCGGAGTGGCGGTGGCGTTTGGTGAGCGCCATGATCTGTCCGGGGATGCCGACGATGCCCTTGGGCATGAAGAGGACGACGAGCACGAAGGCCGCGCCGAGGAAGAGCGGCCACGAATCGGCGGTGGCGCCGGAAGACGCCCAGCTCTTGACGGCGTTGACGCTGACCGCACCGACAACGGGGCCGATGATGGTGCCGCGCCCCCCGAGCGCGACCCAGACGACGGCCTCGAGCGACTTGCCGGTGACCATTTCGCTGGGATTGATGATGCCGACCTGGGGAACGAAGAGCGCGCCGGCAAAGCTGGCGATGACGCCGCTGATGACGAAGATGAAGAGTTTGAAATTGGCGGTGGCGTAGCCGGAGAAGAGGACGCGGTTTTCCGAGTCCCGGATGGCGCGCTGGATCAGTCCGAAGCGGGAGTGGGTGAGCCATTTGCAGAATGCGACCACGAAGACGAGCAGAAGCGCCGTCGCGATGTAGAGGCCACGCTTGGTGCCGTCTTCCCGGAGTGAGAAGCCGAGAATCGTCCTGAAATCGGTGAAGCCGTTGTTTCCTCCCATCAGCAGCTCGTTGCGGAAGAAGAGAAGTGCGGCTCCATAGGTGAGGGCCTGCGTGAGGATGGAGAAATACACGCCCTTGATGCGGGATCGAAATGCGAGATAGCCGAAGACATAGGCCAACAAACCGGGGACCAGGACAACCATTAGGATGGTGAATGGAAAGCTGGAAAACGGGATGAAAAATGATGGCCAATCCGGACGGCCGAGCATCGTCAGGAACGTCGGCAACTGATCGCCGCCGACCACCCGCA
>JBBSJY010000048.1:0-26254 GCA_038256845.1 Verrucomicrobiales bacterium
ACCGCACCACCTCTCGCCCGTCCATCACCGCGTTCCCTCCTCCCCCGGTAAGACGCCGGTATGAAGTTTTAAAAGTTTCTTCACACCGTGGCAAGCCATGTGCTAACTCCCCGGAGGTGAAATCCTCCCCGCCACCCGAGCCCTCCGATGGCATCCGCCGCATCACCATCTCGATGCCGGAGGAAACGTTCCAACTGCTCGACAAGATCGTCACCCAGCGCGGATTCGACAGCCGCTCGCAGGCCATTGCCGAAATGATCCACCAGCAGGCGGCCGAACACTTGTCGAAAATCGGCACGGAGATCATGGCCGGTGCCCTCACTCTCATCTACGACGAAAGCAAAAGCACCCTGCTCCGCGAACTTGCCCGCATCAGCCGCGAGCACATCGCCGAGGTCATCTCCGCCCAGCACATCCTGCTGGAAGACGACCACGTTCTCGAGGTCATCCTGATGCAGGGCCCCGCAAGGACGCTGCGCGACATCACCAACCAGTTGGTCACCTGCAAGGGCGTGAAACGCGCCCACCTCACCCTCACCCCGCATCTGATCCCGCCCCTCCACGCCAAGGGAAACGGCAAACCCCCGCCCGCATGAAACCGCTTTTCTCCAAGACGCTCACCCACGCCGGCATGTGGTCCGGCGTCCTCTCCCGCGGCAAGCGCCTCCGCCTCACCGACCGGACCGGAGGGGCCAATGTCGGCATGCTCCTCTACCACGCCCACGAACGACAGGAACGCTACAACATGCCCGACACCCTCAAGGGCCAGCATATCTTCTTCCTCCGGGCGCCCTACTGCCTCCACTCGGACATGGGCCGCCTGCTGGCATCCATCACCTCGGACACCGTCGGCTGGCACGACACCGTCTGCGGCCACTCCGACGCGGACCTCGTTCTAACAAAGTATGGCGAAAACAACTTCCAGCAGTCCCGCAACGACTGGCACCGCAACGCCCGCGACTGCTTCCTGATCGAACTCGCCAAGTGGGGCCTCGGAAAAAAGGACATCATCCCCAATCTCAATCTCTTCAGCAAAGTCACCGCCGACGACGAAGGGCGTCTCACTTTTTCCTCCGGAAACTCAAATCCCCACGACCATATCGAACTCCGCTTCGAGCTCGACACCCTCGTCGTCCTCAACACCTGCCAACACCCTCTCGATCCCGATCCGGTTTACCATTCCCGCGAGGTCTTGCTCGAAGTCTTCCCCGGTGACCCGCCCACGCCCGAAGACCCGTCCCTAACAGTCCGCCCCGAAAACCTCCGCGCGCACGAGAACAACGGGACCTACCTCACCCTCTCCCAGCCATGAAACCCACTTATCAGAAAGTGATTCCCGCCGGCGACTGGTGGATTCATGAAGTCAAGGCCGGCCAGATCCTGCGCATCACCGATCTTGAGGGAAACCAGGCCGCCGACACCCTCTTCTTCAGCGCCGCAGATCCGACCGAGCGCTACAGCGCCGACCGCACCATCCGGCAGCAAGCCGCCCTCTACCTCACCACCGGCACGCAGCTCATGAGCAACGAGGGAAACCCCATGCTCACGATCACCGGCGACACCTGCGGCCGCCACGACACCCTCGGCGGCGCCTGCTCCCGCGAGTCCAACACCATGCGCTACGCCCACGACAAGGAATGCATGCACGCCTGCCGCGATTCATTCCTCCGCGGCGCCCAGGAATGGAACATCGAGCTCACCAAGCGCGACATCACCTGCAATATCAATTTCTTCATGAACGTCCCGGTCACCCCCAGCGGCGATCTTACTTTCGCCGACGGCATCTCCGCCCCCGGAAGATATGTCGAAATGAAAGCCGAGATGGATGTCATCTGCCTCATCTCCAACTGCCCGCAGCTCAATAATCCCTGCAACGGCTGGAACCCGACGCCAATTGAAATTCTGATTTCCGATCAATGATGGCCGCTTTCCATTTGAACAAAATCGTCGATGCCAACTTGTCGGGAGTCGCCGAAGTCCGATCTCTCTCCGTGGGTGCCCAATAACGCACGCAGTGCCTGTATGTCCCAATCGCCAACCATCCATCGTCCATCGAAAATCCTGGTTGCCAACCGCGGCGAAATCGCCGCCCGCGCCATCCGTACTTTCAAACGCCTCGGCTATCACAGCATCGCGGTGTTTTCCGATCCGGATTCCAGTTCGCCGCACGTGGATCTCGCGGAGGAAGCCCACCGCCTGGGCCCCGGTCCGGTTTCCGAAAGCTACCTTCTTCAGGATCGTTTGTTAGAAATCGCCTTTGCTTCGGGAGCCTCCGCCGTCTTCCCCGGATACGGCCTCCTCAGCGAGAACACCGCCTTCGCGAAGCTCTGCGAGGAGAATGGCATCCACTGGCTCGGACCCACGCCCGGGCAGATCATTGCCTTCGGACTCAAACACGAGGCCCGCCGCCTCGCCGGCGATGCGGGAGTGCCACTCGTGCCCGGCACCGGACTGTTGGATAATCTCGAAACCGCGCTGGAGGCCGCCGCCGATCTCGGCTATCCCCTCATGTTGAAGAGCACCGCGGGAGGTGGCGGCATCGGCATGAAAGTCTGCCACTCCGAAGAAGAACTCCGTAAGGAATTCGACGCCGTGGTCCGCCTCAGCCAGCGATCCTTCGGCTCCGGCGGCGTCTTTCTCGAACGCTTCATCCAGCGCGGCCGCCACGTCGAAGTCCAGATCTTCGGCGATGGAAACGGTCACGTCCTCGCCCTCGGCGAGCGCGATTGCTCCGTCCAGCGCCGCAACCAGAAAGTCTTCGAGGAAACCCCCGCGCCCTGCCTCGACGGGCCAACCCGCTCCGCCCTCCACGCCGCCGCCGTCGGTCTTGGCAAAAGCCTCAACTACCGTTCCGCCGGCACCGTCGAATTCATCTACGATGCAGACCGTAATGAATTCCACTTCCTCGAAGTCAACACCCGCCTCCAGGTAGAGCACGGCGTCACCGAGCTCGTGACCGGCATCGACCTCGTCGAGTGGATGGCCCGGCTTGCGCTCGATCCCACGTTCACCCTCCCCGCCGAAGCCCCCGCTCCGCAAGGCCATGCGATCCAAGCCCGGCTTTACGCCGAGGATCCCAACCAGAACTTCCGCCCCAGCGCCGGGCTGCTCACTGAAGTTTCGTTTCCGCCCGACGCCCGCTGCGACCATTGGATCGATGCCGGCACCGAGGTCAGCCCATTCTACGATCCGCTCCTCGGAAAGGTCATGGTACACGCTCCGACGCGCGCCGCGGCGATCACATCGCTCCAAACCGCCCTTGCCGAAACCCGCGTCTCCGGCATCGAAACGAACCTCCGCTACCTTCGCCAGGTGGCCGGTTGGATGCCGTTCGTCGCGGGGGGAGTGGCCATGCGCGACATGGCCGGTTTCAACTACGCACCCAGGACATTCGACGTCCTCTCCGCCGGCACCATGACCACCGTCCAGGACTGGCCCGGCCGCACCGGCTACTGGGAGGTCGGCGTCCCCCCGTCCGGTCCGATGGACTCGCTCGCCTTCCGCCTCGCCAACCGCCTGGCAGGCAATCCCGAGGGAACCGCCGCACTGGAGATCACCATGGCAGGCCCCTCGCTCCGTTTCAACGCCGCCACCAAGCTCGCGATTGCCGGCCCACCGGTCATGGTACTCAAGAACGGCGAGCCCATCCTCTCAAATACTGCATTTGTCGTAGACCAGGGCGACATCATCAAGATCGGCAAACTGGAAGCCACCGGTCTCCGTGTCTATCTTGCCATCGCGGGCGGAATCGAAATCCCCGATTATCTCGGCAGCAAATCCACTTTCACCCTTGGAAAATTCGGCGGTCATGGCGGCCGCGCCCTGCTGGCCGGCGACGTGTTGGGCATTGGCACTCCTTTTGCATCCCTGCCGGTGGCAAGACCGGTTCCCGCGGTCGGAAACCTCTACCCACACGAATGGAAAATTGGCGTTCTCTACGGCCCCCATGGCGCACCCGACTTCTTCCTGGCGGAAGATATCAAAACCTTTTTCGCCACCGCCTGGGAAGTCCACTATAACTCCGCCCGCACCGGCGTCCGCCTCATCGGCCCGAAGCCGAAATGGGCCCGTCCCGATGGTGGCGAAGCCGGACTCCACCCGTCCAACCTTCATGACAACGCCTACGCCATCGGCTCGGTCGATTTCACCGGAGACATGCCCGTCATCCTCGGTCCCGACGGCCCCAGTCTCGGCGGCTTCGTCTGCCCGGCGGTCGTCGTCGATGCGGAGTTATGGAAACTCGGCCAACTCCGCCCCGGTGATAAAATCTCCTTTGTTCCCGTCGATGAATCATGGGCGGCGAACCAATCCAAAGCCCTCGAAGACTTCCTTGCCGGATCCATCCCCGGGTTGCCCGACCCACGTCCGGCATCCCTGGATCTTCAATCCTCCATTCTCTTTTCCACTGGCACCGGCGACGACACCCTCGTCATCCGTCGCGCCGGCGATCGCTATCTGTTATTGGAATTCGGCCCCCACCTCCTTGACCTGAAACTCCGCTTCAAGGTCCACGTCGTCTATCAATGGCTGCGCGAGCAGAACCTCCCCGGCATCCTCGATCGGACGCCCGGCATCCGCTCACTCCAGATTCATTTCGACCCCGCCCTCATCGCGCGGACCGACCTCTGCGACCACCTTCTCACCGGCATTTCAAGGCTTCCACCTTTGGAGGAAATCGAAGTCCCGGCCCGCATCGTCCACCTTCCCATCAGTTGGGATGATCCCAGCACACAGGAAGCGATCCGCCGCTATATGGTCGGAGTGAATCCCAATGCCCCCTGGTGTCCCAGCAACCTCGAATTCATCCGGCGAATCAACGGCCTGGACTCCATCGATGACGTCAAACGAATATTCTTCGATGCCAGCTATTTGGTCATGGGTCTGGGCGATGTCTATCTCGGCGCGCCCGTCGCCACACCGCTCGATCCACGCCATCGGCTTGTCACCACCAAATACAACCCTGCCCGCACCTGGACGCCTGAAAATGCGGTGGGAATCGGCGGTGCCTATCTTTGCATCTATGGCATGGAAGGCCCGGGCGGCTATCAATTCACCGGCCGGACCATCCAGATGTGGAATCGATGGCACCAGACCAAGGACTTTGAGAACCCCTGGCTGCTCCGCTTCTTCGACCAACTTCGGTTTTATGAAGTCTCCGCAGAAGAACTCATGCAACTCCGCGAAGAATTCCCCCGCGGCCGCCACCAGCTCCTCACCGAATCCATCACCTTCCGCTACGCCGATTACGAAGAGTTTCTCAGCGCCCACGCTCAGGAAATCGCGGACTTCCGCAGCACCCAACGCACTGCTTTCCAGGAAGAACGCCAGCGATGGGAACAAGCCGGCCTCGATCTTGACGCCGCAGTCGAATCCCCGGATGCCCCTGCCGAAGGAATCATCATTCCGGACGGCGCGATCACCCTCGACAGCCCGGTCACCGGCAATGTCTGGAAAATCCAAGTTGTCGTCGGCCAGCAGCTCGCCGCCGGGACCGCCGCCATCATCCTTGAAGCCATGAAAATGGAGATCCCGGCGGAACATGACGGGCGCCTTGAAATCATCGAAATCCTCATCACCGAGGGAGCCGCCGTCAAAGCCGGCCAACCGCTCCTGATTGCCCGCCCCCTCTGACTTATGCTTACCATTGCCAACCTGAAAGATAGTTATGCCAATGGCACCCTGCGCCCGTCCGGCATGATCTCCCTGATATGGAAACAGATCGAGATATGGAATGATCCCGCCCTCTTTATCCACCTTCCACCGGAAGACGAACTCCTCGCCCTTGCTGCCGCCGTGGAGGCCATGGCGCCCGACCTCCCGCTTTGGGGAATTCCTTTCGTCGTCAAAGACAATATCGACATCGCCGGCTGGCCCACCACCGCCGGCTGTCCTGAATTCTCGTATGTTCCTGAAAGGGATGCGGAGGTCGTCCGCCTGCTTCGCAAGGCCGGAGCCATCCCCATCGGCAAGGGAAATCTCGACCAGTTTGCTACGGGACTTGTTGGAGTCCGCTCACCCTACGGAGTTCCCCGGAATGCTTGGGACGAGGAGTATCTTCCGGGCGGTTCCAGCTCCGGTCCCGCATCCGCCGTCGCCGCCGGCCTCTGCGCGTTCGCGCTTGGCACCGACACCGCGGGCTCGGGGCGCGTCCCCGCCGCATTCCAGAATCTCATCGGCTGGAAACCCACCCGCGGACTCCTCAGCAACCGCGGCGTCGTCCCGGCGTGCCGATCGCTCGATTGCATCTCGATTTTCTCCCATACGCCTGATGACGCGCTTGTCGTCGCGGATGTCGTCGGGGTTTTCGATCCCGCCGATCCATTCTCCCGCAATGTGGATATTGCCTCGCTGCCGACGGATCGGTTCACTTTCGGAGTTCCGGAGTCGTTGGATTTCGAACGCGATCCGGACACCCCGGGCCTTTACGCCGGGGCGGCCAATCGCCTCCAATCGTTGGGAGGAACCCAAGTGAAAATCGATCTCACGCCATTCGTCGAAGCCGCGAAACTGCTTTACCAAGGGCCATGGGTCGCCGAACGCTGGGCCGCGGTGGGCGACTTCGTCGAAGCGCACCCGGAAGCGATTCATCCCGTCACAAAGTGTATTTTGGAAGACTCGAAGGGCTGGGATGCGGTCGCAACATTCCAAGCACAATATAAGCTCCGGAGACTCGCCCGCGAAGCGGAGGCTGTCTGGAAGTCGGTGGATGTGATCCTACTCCCAACCACGCCATGTCTTTACAAGGTCGAAGAGGTGCTCACCGATCCGGTCCATACCAACTCGGTGCTCGGAAGATATACCAATTTCATGAATCTCCTCGATCTCGCCGCGGTCGCCGTGCCAGCCGGCTTCGCCCGCCATGGGAAACTACCGTGGGGCGTGACCCTCGCCGCTCCGGCCGGAACGGATGGGGATCTTCTCGGGCTGGCGGGCCGTTTCACGGCGCAGCCGGTGTCGCGTGTCATTCGCGATAACAGCCGTGTGCCGGTTGTCGTCTGCGGCGCCCACCTCGAGGGTCAGGCGCTCCATCATCAACTCGCGGACCGCGGGGCGGCCTTGGTTTCCAGGACCCGAACCGCGCCATGTTATCGACTCTTCGCGATGCCAGCCACCGGCAATGTGCCGCCCCGTCCGGCGATGATCCGCGCGGCCGAAGGAGGCGCGGCGATCGAGGTGGAGGTCTGGTCCCTCGACCGCGCGGCATTTGGCGATTTCGTTTCGAGGATTCCCGCGCCACTTGGAATTGGAAAGATCCTTCTCGAATCGGGCGAGGAACTGCCTGGATTCATCGCGGAGCCAAGGGCCACCGACCATGCCGAAGACATCACCAACCTCGGTGGCTGGCGCGCGTTTCTCTCCCGCCAGCGACTTTGAAATGTGAGGACCGAGCCGCACGTTTCATCCACAACCCGATGGCTGGTTTCGCGATCTTCCCGACCCCCCCCGCGAAACCGTCAGCCGCTGGCGGCCTGACTTCCAGACCCACTTCGCCAAGCGCATGGCGTGGTCCGTGGGAGTCCCAGGCGAAGTCAAATGAACCGCAACGGCTTTCACAAACCGCGAGCACGATGCAGCCTCCGAAACCGATCCCGCGATGAACCGTTTGATTGCGAGATGAAACCGGCGCCGCCTATTCATTCAGATCCACCCGCAAGCGGTAAAAGCAATTTCCATCGGTCCCGCGCGGATCGACGATGATCACCCGCCCGTTGCCATCGGCTGGCGGTGGAAAATCCACGCGCGAGTCGTAAATCACGGACGACCAATCGGCCAGATCCACGCTGGCCTCAACCACCACCGCCACGTCCGCCCGGCGGCTGTCGAATGGAAATTCCAGCCCGTAACCCGCCGCACCTCCCGCCAGGCTCGGCAGGTGGGCGGACGCCGTTTCACCCGCGGGGACACCCAACGCGTAACGGATCACATTTGCCAATCCGTCGCCGAAGGGCTCCGCCTCCGGCCCCGAGATCATCGGATCGGCAAGATCCGCCGGGTTGGTGAAGGTCGCTTGTTGCCAATGCGAGAATTTCACCGCGACCGCGGAACCGATTGTCAGTTCCAACATCCGGGCTTCAGCGAATGGCGGGGCCAAAGGCTGCGTCCGCGCCACGGTCGCCAGACGCCACGATGGCACGGGCGACCATCTCCCATCGTCAAACAGATGCGGCCCTGCCGGATCGGGAGCGAACACCCGGATATCCGCGAAGGCCAGCGAGCCCGCCAGGTCCTGCCCGTACGGAACCGCAAACCCGCCAAGATAAACATCCCCTTCCAGCGGCGTTGGTCCTGTTAGATAAATCTCCAGCTCCAGCAAACCGCCCGGTGCCACCTCAAGCAGATGCAGGGCGTTTCCGGCGTCGCTGGCATTTTCATACGAGGGCCCCCCTTTCTCCCCGAAAACAAAAGCATATCTGCCGGCACTCCCCGAGGGACTCCGGAGTCTGGTTTGCACGAGCACGATCGATCCCTCGCCGCCGATCGGTCCGGTCTCGCCGAAGCCGGTGAGAGTCCCCGAGGGCCAAAGCTCCACCGAAGAACCCGAGGCTCCGTGGATTTCCAGCCCGCCGTTCTCGATTTGCAAAAGCGGCGAATGCGCCGCCTGATCGCCTGCCAGCACCAAGGTCCCGCCACCTGTCTTTCTAACAAGATGCCCTCCGCTCAGCGCGCCTGCGATCTCCAGCCGGTTGCCCGAGCCATCGACATGGATTCCCGCCGGACCGATGAGTTCCACCGGGCCAGCCACAACCGCATGATTCGCGGTGCCGCCGGGATGGTAACTCAGCGCGCCGGCTTTGCCCATTTGCGAACTGTCGGGGATTTCATCCCCTCGCCCGAATCCGGATAACCGTATCGGTCCGCCGAATGCATACACGCGCCGGGGTTGCCCGAAACTGCCGGAAACCAGCCGCAACTGGCCGCCCGGCTCCACCGTCACCAGACCCGATTGCGCCGGCGTGGCCGGTTCCGTCACTTGCAGGACCCCCTCCGCGATCAAGGTGACACCACCGTAATTTTTGCCCTCTCCGGTGAAACTTGCGATTCCAAGGCCGGTTTTGATCAACCCGCCCGGCCCCGACCACCCGCTGCGCAAACGCAGGGCTCCGTGCTCGGGATCGCCGACAACGTTCGAAATATCCAACACCATCGAATCGACCAACACCGACCCGGCCGCCACCTCGAATTCAACAAGGCCCGCCCCGGTCCCCGTGACTTCGATCTCAGCCGATTCCCCGAAGTTCGAAAACGTCAGGTTGTTTCCGCTATCCTGATCGCGGACCCGGTTGCGGAAAGCGGTGCCTCCCTGATCGAAAAGGATCCGCCCCACCGTCACCGGCGCACGCAGGTTGACGTTGCGGTCGCCCGCCGCCGCGCCCGGAATCGCCGCTACGGTTCCCGCGCCGTTCGGATAAGGCGCCGGACCGCTCGACCAGCTTCCGTTGATCGTCCAATCGCCCGAACCCGATGGCATGAAGGTGGGATGGGAAAACGGTATTGCTAGCACGACATCCACCTCCGGGCTCCAAACGCCGGAGGCCAGCACCCGCGCACGGACCCGCGTCGTATCATTCATTGTAACCGGTCCCGAATAGGCCGGCCCGGCCACCGCACCTCCGGGCGCGCGCGGATCCGATCCGTCCAGCGTCAGGTATATAATTCCCTGCGCGTTCGGATTCGATATCGAGAGCTGGTCGCCCGCCGCGATCTGCCCGCCGTGCTTGCTAAGGACAGGGGCCTGCGTGGACGGCCAATGCCCTTGTCCCCGAAGCTGCGTGAAAAGCACATTGCGCCGCGTCGAGGAAGCGATCCAGGTGTTATAAAAACCGCTGTTCACCGCCTGCCCGATGGTGTGCTGCATGATCGGATTGATCTCACCCCGCAGTTGGTTGAAAATCGCAGTCATCCGGCTGTTGACCAGCGCCCCTTCATTGAACATCTGCTTTTGCGCGCGGTCCGCGAATCGCATCCTGAACTCCGGTGCATTCCGCAACAAGGTGTAGATCGCATGGATATACCGGGTGTTGGTGGTCATCGCATCGCCAATGATCAGATCGCTGGTGAAGGTGTTGTAGTTGGTATCGCGGTTGGCCATCCCCAAGCCGCCTTCCGCGTCCCACATGTAGAATCGCCAGCGCCCCGCCGGTGATCTTTCCCGGGCCGCAACCCAATTGTTGTGGGGCCAGTCCCACATTGCCGCGAACGCGTTGACCAGCAGATAGTCGATGAAGTTGTCAACGTCGAGGTAATCATGCACCTTTGGGTAATTCGAGACATTGTTGAAATTGGTCGTTCGCAGGAACACCATCATTTGATTCCAATGCACCGGATCGCCGCTGGAAAATTCGTTGACCTGCTGCACGTCCCACGCCGCCCCGCTTTGGTGATGCTCCTGCATGAATCCCTCGCGCAGCCGCTCGGTGATGTTGTAATATCCCTTGTAAACACCATTGATCCACAGCGTGTTGAAAGTGCCCACGCTGCCCTTCTGGCCCGTTCCAGCGAATATCCGCCGCATCAGCTCGTCACGGATGAAGGGATTCGATATGTCATTTTTGCCCGCCCGGACGCGGATGTCCTTGAAACGGGTCACCGCTGATTCCGGGATGAACGGGTAATCCAGCGGTCGCTCGCCGAACTCGGATCTGAAAAACACGTTGAAGGATGGCTTCTGCGTGGCGTTGGAGGGATCAAAGCGGGTGTTCGCAGGATTCGTCAGGACATATCTCGGGCGCGAATACGGGCTCCCGGAAATCCGCAAACCGACCTCCGTCCGCAATGGTTCCCCGCTCAGCGGCAGATACTCCAGCGTCGCGGGTTTCTCGGCCGAGCGTCCGCGCTGCATCGGGTAATGAAAAGCCGACGTGCTCCCCGCGGAATTCCACACGTCTCCGCTGTAAGTTCCCCCTGCAATCGAGAAAATCCCTTCCCCGTTGGCCGGACCGCCTGACGTATTAGGTCCATAGTAGGTCAATACCGGATCCCCGCCGAGACAGATCGCCGCCAACGATTGGCGTGCTGCCGCTTCGTTGATCATATACGTATGGGTCACCGTTTCCGATGGGATCGCTCCTGCGAGGACCGTCCGAGCACGCACAACCCGGTTGCTGTTGACGGTGATCGGCGAGGAATAAACCACGCCGTTCGCGGGATCGCTGCCATTGATCGTATATCGGATCGAGGCCCCGGGCGTCGACGTGGTGAGGGCCAGGTTGATGGTGCCGGGATGAAAGCCTCCCGCCACGCTGAACTGTGGCAATGCCGGAGCTTGTCCAAGGGCCGTGGCGGAATTCGCCTGCCCTGGCGTCGCCATCGCGAGATATCCGAAGTTCCCATCCCCATCCCGACCATACGAGTAGCGGGGAATCTGCGGTGGGTATCCGGGACTCAACGAATCGCCGATCACATTGTCCGGTCGCGTCAAAACCACGTTCTCGCCCGCCGCCGAGAGCCGGAAATTCGTATGCAAATAGGTCGCCCCGTCCTCCGGCGTCAGGGTTAGACCCGTCGCCATCACCACCAGATATCCTCCGGCGGGGATCGTCACACCATTGGGAAACGTCCATTGCCGCGGGTCCGCGAGGTTGTCGCCCAGCGACCAGCCGTCCATCGACACCTCCGCGGCGCTGGTGTTATGAAGCTCGACCCAGTCGTTTTCCGAGTCGATATTGGCTTGGCCATCCGCGGAATCGTCCTCCTCCTCACCTTCGATCACCGGCTCCTCGGTTCCCACGAAGTAGCGGACCGGGTCCGTCGGTTCTAAGAGTGTCCGCGGAGACGGTCCGGTGGTCCGCAGCGTCACCCGCGCGATCGAGTCCGAGCTCGTCAGGCTCGACCGGTGCAACTGGATTCCCATCACATTGTTTCCAGCGACCAACCATGAGTTCGCCGCGGCGAGATTGAAGTTTTCATCCTGACCGGTGACATTTCCATTGTCGCCGTTGGCATTGCGGGACCCGGTGGCGGGCGTTTCATGGGCCACCCGCGTACCGACCGCTCCCATGTTCCGCCGGAACGCCTCCTTGCCATTGATAAAAACAATCAGCCCGTCATCATAGTCGATCGTGACAGACAGCGGGAATGCGGAATCCGCCTCGGCCGCGCTGGCGTCAAATGCGTTTCTTATATAAATCGACGGTGTGATATTATAAGTCTGCGCCTGGAGATTGACCCCGAGAAGATAGTGAACCGCCGCGTTGCGCTCGATGCCCACCGGTCCCACGCCGCTTCCCCACGCGGAGTCGTTGAAACCCGCTGCCGCCCACGCCACCTGCGCGCCCGCCTGCTCCTGCTCCCGCAAAAGCCCGTAGTCGATCAACCCGCCCGAGGGCTCCGAGTGCCCCGCAAAATACCGCCAGCTGTCCGTATTGGTTACCAGGATCGCCCCTCCATTGATCCTCAGCTCGGCCTTCAGCAGCAGGTTGGGCGCGTTCACCCCGACCAACGATTGGTTGTGGACCTGGATGCAAAGCACGTTCTCACCCGCGACCAGGCCGCTGCCCGCCGGTCCAAGGTTGACCGTTTCCACCAAGCCGCCGGCGCGCGCGTTGAAAGCCGTCTGGTCGCGGTAGGCGAACATTCCAGCCCGCCCCATGTTCCGCCGCGCGATTTCCACCCCATTGAGAAACGCGATGAATCCATCGTTGTAATCGACCGCCAGCAACAGCGCCAACCCGCTCGCCGACTGCGCCTCACTCGCCGTGAAACGTTTCCGCAAATACAGACCCGCCGTCCGATTCTGCATTTCCGCCGCCACATTCGTTCCCAGCGTGACTCCGCTGAAACTTCCGAACCCGAACGGGCCCAATCCCAGGTTCCATTGCGAATCGTCATAATCCGCCCGCTGCCACGGCTGGGTGTTCCCCACCCGCGGATACTGCCCGCTCTCCCGGACCAGCAGCCGGTCGGAGTTCGTCGCCACCAGCTCGTTGATCACAATCTGCGCCGGTGCGGACGACGCCAGCGCGACCGCCAGCCAAGCGCCGTTTAAGAAAATCAGGGGGTTTTTCAAGCGACCCAGTCTGCATGGGCCGTCCCGGTTGCCAACCGAAAAGCCCCCCAGACCGTTGGTATCACCTGCGGGCTGGCATGCACCGGCTATCCGGCGTGAAATCCCGCCGTGAACCTGGACCGCCTGCTCGCAAAGCACCACGGGATGGGGCGCAACCGGGCGCGGAGTCTGATTGCGTCCGGGCGGGTGCGGGTGGATGGGGCGGCAGCGCTCCGGATCGATCTGGAAATTGATCGTTTCATGCGGGTCGAGCTGGATGGCCAGCCGCTCCAAATCGCCCGGCGCCTGCTGCATGTCATGCTTCACAAACCGGTCGGCGTGGTCAGCGCCACGACGGATGCGGAACACCGGACGGTGATCGATCTGATCGACGATCCCGACCGCGGATCGCTCCATCTCGTCGGTCGCCTGGACCGGAGCACCTCAGGCCTCATGTTGCTCACCAACGACGGCCGTTGGTCGAAAGCGCTGATGGATCCCGCGAGAAAGGTTCCCAAAGTATATCACGTGGAAACCCGCGACCCGATTCCCGCCGATGCGGTGGAAAAATTCGCCGCGGGCTTTCATTTCCACACTGAGAATCTCACCACGAAGCCCGCCGTGCTCGAAATCCTCGGAGAGCGGGAGGCGCGCCTGACCCTCCATGAAGGGCGCTACCACCAGGTGAAGCGGATGTTTCACCGCATCGGAAATCGCGTCGTGAACCTTCACCGCCAGCGGATCGGCTCGCTGGTGCTCGGGGGCGATCTCCCGCCCGGCCAATGGCGGGCGCTCACTCCGGCGGAGATTGCAGGCGCGGCGGATGACGTCACCGGCGCGCCCTGACGATTGGGTTGCCAGCGGGCGCGGAGCCGCTACTGTCCGCGGCCCCGGCCCAGCCGCCGGCTTTCAGGAAAATGAACCATCCCCATGTAGCCATCGTGGGCGCGACGGGTGCCGTCGGCGTCGAAATGCTCCTTTGCCTCGAACAGCGGAATTTCCCCGTGGGAAAGCTCACGCTGCTCGCCTCCGCCCGGTCGGCGGGCAAACGGGTCCGTTTCCGCGGCGAGGAACTCGTCATCCGTGAGCTCACCCACGACTCCTTCGCCGGCGTGGACATCGCGCTTTTCAGCGCGGGGGGCGGCATTTCCCTCGAATTCGGTCCCTCCGCCGCCGCGGCAGGAGCCATCGTCATCGATAATTCCTCCGCCTTCCGCATGGACGATGACGTCCCGCTCGTCGTCCCGGAAATCAATCCCCAGGCCGCGAAGAACCCGCCCCGTGGCATCATCGCGAATCCGAACTGCACGACCATCATCTCGCTGATGGCGCTCGCGCCGCTGCACGACGCCTTCGGCCTCGATGCGGTCATCGCCTCCAGCTACCAGGCCGTTTCCGGTTCCGGCGCGCAGGGCATCATCGAGCTGGAAGAGCAGATGAAAGCGATCGCCAACAACCTTCCCTTCACCCCGAAAATCTACCCTCGCCAGATTGCCTTCAACGTCATCCCGCAGGTCGATTCCTTCACCGACAACGGTTACACCAAGGAGGAAATGAAAATGGCGAACGAAGGCCGCAAGATCCTCGGCCACCCCGCGCTGAAAGTTTCCTGCACCTGCGTCCGCGTCCCGGTCTATCGCTCCCACTCGGTCTCCATCACCGCCCGGTTTGCCCGGCCCGTCACGCCCGACGCAGCCCGCGCCGCCTACGACGGCAGGCCCGGCATCCAGGTCGTCGATGATCCGGCTGCTAAACTTTTCCCGGTCCCGCTCGACACCACCGGCAAGGACGATTGCCTCGTCGGGCGCATCCGCACCAACCTCGTGCTGGAAAACGCCCTCGATCTCTGGGTCGTCGGCGACCAGATCCGCAAGGGCGCCGCCCTCAACGCCGTCCAGATCGCCGAGCTGCTCTAACACGACTCACGGCCGTGGAACTGCAACTGTATCTCAACGGCCTCATCAAGGAGGTGGACCGCGCGCTCGACCGCTTCCTGCTCGCGTCGAACCGCCGGCCCGCGACGATCCACGCCGCCATGCGCTACAGCGTCTTCGCCGGCGGCAAGCGATTGCGGCCCGTGCTCTGCCTCGCCGCCGCCGATGCCTGCGGCGGGGATTCCGCCCGCGCCCTTGCCCCGGCCTGTGCGGTCGAGCTCATACACACCTACTCGCTCGTCCACGACGACTTGCCCGCAATGGACGACGACGACCTCCGGCGCGGCCGCCCCACCTGCCATAAGGTTTACGGCGAAGGCATCGCCGTTCTCTGCGGCGACGCCCTGCTCACCAAGGCCTTCGCCGTTCTCTGCGCCACCCGCGGCACCACCCGCTACCCCACCCACACCTTCGTCTCCGAGCTCGCGGAAACGGGCGGCAGCACCCAGCTCATCGGCGGCCAGGTCATGGATCTGGAAGGCGAGGGAAAACGGCTCAGCAAGGCCGCCCTCGTCCGCATCCACGAAGCCAAGACCGCCGCCCTTCTCACCACCTCCCTCCGTTTCGGCGCCATGGCCGTCAACGCCGCTCCCGCCAAACTCGACGCCCTCACCCGCTTCGGCAACGCCCTTGGCCTCGCCTTCCAGGTCATTGACGACATCCTCGACGTCACGCAGAGCACCGAGGTCCTCGGCAAAACCGCCGGCAAGGACCAGGCCGTCGAAAAATCCACGTATCCCGCCATCATCGGCCTGGAAGCCTCCAAGCGCGAAGCCGCCCGCCTCACCGCCAGCGCCCTCGACGCCCTCGGTCCCCTCGGCAAAAAAGGCGATCGTCTCCGCGAAATCGCGGAAACCATGCTCCGCCGCGAATTCTGATCCATGGCAGCGGTTTCCAACCGCCCGTCCCGTCTCCCAAGCGGAACCATTCCGCAACAACCGAATATTCGGATCGCGAAAGGTTTCATATGCGGTTCCCTAATCATGATGATGACCCTCAATCCTGTGAGGAATCCGGCATCTGACGACCACCCGAAAGTCCATTCGATTCAGACCGAGGTGGACGGGCCATATTACCTCCCGCTACGTACGGCTTGCTTTTTGCCGTAGTCGCACATTGGAGTGCTCTTATCGACAAATTTGTCATGCCGGCGATACAGGAGCAGAACAGACCTCCAAGCCAAGACGGTGCAGTCGAACAGGAGAGGGCAGGCAAGGGAACGATTTCAGATTCCAGCGAGCGTGCCTTTGCCGGAGGCGAACTGGCCGGCGTCCAAATCGAGGTGCTGGAGGCAGGAGACGAACAGGTTCGCCAGCGGCGGCGCGCCCTTTTCCTCGAATGCGAGGTGCTGGCCGTGCTTGAAGTGCCCGCCGGCGAATAGGATCGGCAGGTTGGTGTTGTTATGGCTGGAGGCGTTGCCGAGGTTCGATCCCAGCACGATGGCCGTCTGGTCGAGCAACGAATTCCCGCCTTCGCGGACGTCCTTCAGTTTGCCGAGAAACTCCGCGAACAATTTCATTTCCTCCCGCTCGATGATCGCGAGTTGCCCGATCTTTCCCGGATCGCGGCCGTGGTGGCTGAGATTGTGCCAGCCGTCATCGATGCCATCGAGCGCCACGACCTCCGCGCCGCCCGCGCCCAGGAAGGTGATGAGGCGTGTGGAATCGGTGCGCAGGGCAAGGAAAGTCAGATCATACATCAAGCGCATGCGGCCGACGAAATCCGCGCGGTCCTCGATGTCGGTCGGTTGCTTCTCATCTACCGCGGGCTTTGCTTTGTGAGTCCACTCCTCGGAGGCGACCATCCGTTGTTCGAGGTCGCGGACGCTGCTCACATATTGGTCGAGCATTTCATGGTCTTCCCGGCCGACCCGGTTCTCCACCCGCTTCAGATCGTCGAGCACCAGGTCCATCACGCTGCGGCCGTCCTGCAAGCGCCGGACCTGTTCCGCCTTCTCCTCCTCCGAGCCTTCGAGGAACAGCTTCGCGAAAAGCTGCGAAGGCCGGCTCTCCGGCGGGATGCGGACCCCGGACCTCGTGTAGGAAAGGCTGGAGCCGTGATTCGCGGAGAGCGTGAGCGAGGGAAACCGCGTCTGGTGACCGATGAGTTCCGCGGCATACTGATCGACCGAGATGGAATTGCGGAAGCTCGGCGCGCCGGGATGCGCGGCCGCTGTTAGAAAGCTTTGTTCCGCCGAATGCCCGCCATCGACATCCGGATGCATCAGGCCGGAGATCACGGAGAATCGGTCGCGGTGAGCTTGCAGCGGTTCCAGATAAGGCGTGGCCTTGTAATCGAAACCGGCGCTCTCAGGAAACAAGAGCGGCGTGTGAAATCCCAGCGGCGAACAGATTGCCACCATCCGTTTCACGCCGCCGGATGCCGCTCCGGCCGCCATTGCCCGCGGCATCAGGCTTTGCAAAACCGGCAGGCCGAGCGCGATCCCGGATGTCCGCAGGAAGTTTCTCCGACTGAAATTGGTGGTGAGGTTCTTCATATCATTTTCGAGTTATGGATTGGCCGCAGGTCACGGGCGAAGAAAGAAATCGCTGGCGACGACTTCGCGGATCATTGTCCGCAGACCGTGACCGTTTGGGCGGGTGGAGTTCCGCACGGCTTCGACCGCCACGCCATCCATCACGCCCACCCGCCGGCCACAGCCGTAAACCATCAGCTTTTGCGCCACCGCCCGGGCGATGCGTTCCGGATCCCCGGCCAGCCAATCGCGGAAGCCGCGGAAGTTCTCGAATTCGTGCAGGTCCGGTGTTTCACCCGATGAATCCACCGTCAGCCCGAGTTTATACACACGGCGGTCCACCTTGTCACCCTCGCCCAGCGAACGGTAACGCTCGCGATGCGCGCCCACCGGATCAAATTCCTCCAGCGCGAAGCCTATCGGATCGATCCGGTCATGGCAGCGCGCGCAATTGGGATCCTCGGTGTGTCTGACAAACTGATCGCGCAGCGAGGTGGCTCCCCGGATGTCCGGCTCCACCGCCGGCACTCCTGGCGGAGGGGGCGGCACCGGCTGGCCTAACAGGCGATCCAGCACCCACACGCCGCGGAGCACCGGCGAACTCGCCGTGCCGTTCGCGGTGACCTTCATCACGCTCGCCTGCGTCAGCACGCCGCCGCGGATGCTGTCTTCCGGCAGTTTCACCACCCGCATCTTCTCATGTCCCTCCACGCCTTCGATTCCATACAAGGCCGCAAGGCTCTGGTTGAGCACCGCAAAGTCGGACTTGACGAAATTCAAAACACCCAAATCCTTATCTAGCAGCTCGCGGAAGAACCCGTGCGACTCCCGCACCATCGACTTTCCTAACAGCTCGTCGAACTCCGGATACAGCTTCGTGTCCGGCGTGGTGAAATCAATGTCCCGCAGGTCCAGCCATTGCCCGGTGAAGTGCCGCACGAAGCGTTCACTCCGCGGGTCCGCCAGCATCCGGTCCACCTGCGCGCGCCGCACGTCCGCGTCCCTCAATTTCCGCTCCGCGGCCAGCTCCATCAGCTCCGCATCCGGCAGGCTCGACCACAGGAAATACGACATCCGCGAGGCGATCGTGAAATCGTCCACCTCCGCATCGCGGTTCAGCAGCAGGAAATGGGGCGAGCACAGCACCGCGCACACGCCCGCGCGCACCGATTCCTCAAAGCTCCGTCCCGCCGCCAGCCGGCCGAGCGCCAGATCGACATAGCGGTCCGCCAATGCCGTTTCCACCGGCCGCCGGAACGCGCGCGGCACGAACTCCCGGATGATCCGCTCGACATCCGCTTCCGGATCCGAGGATTCCACGCGGTGCAGTTTCACCCCCCGGCGGTGGCGCATGTAGATCGGCCGGTCCTCCACCAGCGTGATCGTTTCCACATCCCCGAACAACCTCTTCTGGGCCGCCGACGGAAATTCCTGGTCCAGCGGTCCGTGCGTTTCCGCCCACACGGTGCCCACGCCCGGCCGCTTCTCGTGCTTGTCCCGCCAGGTCACATGATCCGGGGTCACCCACGGCAGCACATGGATTGCATCGCCTTCCGCCATCCGGGTGGTGAATTCGATGATCCGCGGCTCGTCCGGCGTGCCGGTCACATCGAAGGCACCGATGTGGTTCCGTTTTCCCGTGCCGAACAGAGGCCCGGTGAAAATCCCGACCGCCAGCGTCCTCTCGCCCGGATCGTGCGGCCACACCGCCACCCGGCAGCGGTAAACGCCCGGCTCGATCGGATGGGACTCGTCCAACCGCGTCGGCGGCCAGCCCGGCGAGAAATCGACGAACGCGCCGTTCTTCTCAATCGACCCGCCCTTGCTCTTCTCCGCCGAGTTGAGGTTCTCCTTCTGCTCCATCGCCACCGCCCGCCGCGTCTCCGGCGGCAGAGGCTGGATCCGCCGGATCACGCCGTCGAAGGCGGTGTTCGCCGCTTCCAGATATTTTTCCAGAAGCACCGGAGAGATCCCCAGCCCGTCGCCCACGTTGTCGAAGCCCTGGGTGCTGCCATCCTCCGGCAGCAGGTCGGCCAGCGGCGTGTCGATCCCCAGCAGGTCCTGCACCGTGTGCTCGAATTCGTAGCGGTTCATCCGCCGCAGCGCGAGCGCCGGCGGGCCGGCCGTTTCCCGCAGGATTCCCGAGATCAGCCCTTTGAAATCCTCCGCCGCCACCGGCTCCGGCCGCGGCTCGTCTTTCGGTGGCATGTCGCCGTATTCGATCGCTTCCAGCACTTCTTCCCATCGCGCGCGCTCGGCCGGCGGCGGGGCCAGCGTGTCGAGCCGCAGATCGCCTTCCTGCTCGTCCGGGCCGTGACATTTCACGCAGTGCTGCTCCAAAAAGCCGCCGATCGCCTGGCCGTGCTCCGGCGGCAATCCCCCCGCCCGCAGTCCCGCGAGCACCAGCGCACCGACCGATCCCGCCGCCAACCAATTTCTCATTGTCATGTCAAAATGCCTCAGGGCGAACTGTCGCTACGCGAATCGCAACCCTGCGTCTATCGACTGATCGACTGCCTTGACCGCTGGCGTAAGGTCCCCCCCGTGTCCCGAATCGCCATTCTCTCCGACATCCACGCCAACCTGCCCGCACTCAACTCGGTGCTCGCCGAGGTCGATGCCGCGGGAGTGGATGAGATTTTTTTCGGCGGCGACACGGTCGGCTACGGTGCGAGCCCCGGCGCCTGCATCGCAAAGGTCCGTGAGCGGGGAGGGAGATCGGTGATGGGGAACCATGATTTCTACACGCTCGAGGTCCGCGCGGATCCCGCAAGGCTGCCCGAGGGTGTCCGGGAGACCAATCCCGTTTGGGCAGGCGTCGCCCACGCCGCGGAATCGCTCGACGAGGAGGACATCGCCTGGCTCGCCTCACTGCCCCACACCCTGCCCGTGGGTGGTGGAATCCTTGCCCACGCCGCCCTCCACAAGCCGGACCAATGGCCCTACCTGCTCTCGATGCGAGATGCCAAGCCCACACTCAAAATCCTGAACGAGAGCGGTTCTTCCATCGGGTTCTTCGGGCACACCCATCGCCAGGATCTGTTCGCCGACAAATCCGCACCCGCTCCGCCTCGAAAGTTGGACGACTCCCGGATCCATATCCCGCAAGAGGCCGTTTGTGCAATCGTGGTCGGCTCGGTCGGCCAGCCGCGGGGGAACGACGACCTGCGGGCGGGCTGGGCCTTGTGGGATAGCGAAGAGCGCATTCTCGATTTCCGCCGGACCTCCTATCCATCCCTCGATGCGGCAACCGCGATTCTCTCCGCCGGTCTACCCGCCCAATCCGCGATCCGCTTGCTGGATGATGCCGAACTTGCAATCCTCCGAACGATCATCACGAACAAATGAAACGACTTCTCACCTCGCTGGCCACATCCTTGCTATGTCTCACCCCCGCATTCACCCGGGCCGACGACGCACCCTACAACATCGTGGTTCTCCTGGCCGATGACTGGCGCTTCGACACGCTGGGCGCGGCCGGCAATCCGGTGGTGAAAACACCCCACCTCGACAAACTCGCCCATCAGGGCATTCGTTTCACCCAGGCCCGCGTCACCACTTCCATTTGCGGCGTGAGCAGATCCTCCATCCTCACCGGCCAATGGATGTCCCGTCACGGCAACCGTGCCTTCGCAACCATGGACACCCCATGGGCCGAATCCTACCCCGGCCTGATGCGTGAAAACGGCTATCACGTCGGCCACGTCGGCAAATGGCACAGCGGACCGTTCCCTGCCAAGGAATTCGACTTCGGACGATCCTACGCCGGCAAACACTGGATTGAGGGCCCGGACGGATCGGAAATCCACGTCACCCGCAAGAATGAGGATGACGCGCTTGATTTCCTAACCACCCGTCCGAAAGACAAACCTTTCATGCTCAACCTCTGGTTCTTCGCCCCGCATGCCGAAGACAATCATCCCGACCAGTTCCGTCCGCAGCCGGAAAGCATGAGTCTCTACGAAGATATTGAAATCCCGGTCCCGCCACTCGCGAATGAGAAGGCATTGAACAATCTGCCGGAATTCCTCCGGGACCCCTCCAACGAAGGCCGGGTCCGCTACCATTGGCGTTTCGATACTCCGGAGAAATTCCAGCGGATGATGAAAAACTATTACCGCATGTGCTCGGAAGTCGACGCCGTCTGTGGTCGTGTGATGCAAGAACTGGCAAAACAGGGACTGCTCGACAACACCATTGTCATCTTCACCGCAGACAACGGCTACTATCACGCCGACCGCGGTCTCGCCGACAAGTGGTATCCCCACGAGGAAAGCATCCGTGTCCCGCTGGTAATCCATGATCCGCGGCTGCCAGTCGCGAAACGGGGCGGGACCCATGACGGATTCGTCCTCAATGTCGATATCGCACCCACGCTCCTCACCGCTGCCGGAATCAAACTTCCCGAACGCATGCAAGGGCGCGACTTCTCGCCGCTATATCTCGCCCCGGATTCGGAACCTGCGTGGCGCTCCGAGTTTTTTTACGAACATGGCACCATTACCAACAAGAACCGCATCCCTTCGTCCGAAGCCGTCGTCCGCAAGGATTTCAAATACTTCTGGTGGCCGGAGTGGGAGCACGAGGAACTCTTCGATCTGACCGAGGATCCTCTCGAACAAACCAATCTCGCCGCATCCGCCGACCACGAAGATACCATTTCCGAAATGCGGGCGAAGTTGGAAACGATGCGTGAAGAGGCCCGCTGAGAATCAGAGCGGTTGATACAAAGGTGAAATCCACCGTCATGGCGGCTTGAACTCCCTAGCGGATCCGACTCATTCGGTGCCTTCCATCGGGTGCTCCCGCAGGAGTTCCTCGGCGTGATAGAATGCCTTGCGATCGCTGGTGGCCTTGCGGACTTCGGCGACTTTTCCGGGCTCGATAGCAGATGCCTCGTTGCCGAACCGGTTGCGGACATAGGTCAGAACCGCCGCCATTTCCCCGTCATTGAGCATGCCTCCGAAGGGAGTCATGGGAACGCTGCCGTCATACTTTTTGCCGTTGAGCTCGAAGGGTCCCATCATGCCGTGGAGAGTGAGTTTGATCAGGCGGTCGGGATCCCCCGCGACCCAGGGACTGTCATTCAAGGGAGGGAAGGCGGGGTCGAGACCCTTGCCGTCCGGCTGGTGACAGGTGGCGCAGTGGCCGTCGCGGAAATAGACTTCATGTCCCTTGGCGAAGCGATCCTTGTCATCCCCAGTCAGATGGTCCGGGACCGGCGGCAGCGGGTGCTCGTCGACCACCGTCGCGGCGATTCCCGCCAGGCGGTCGCCGGCGGTCTTCGCGGCAGCGGAGATCCACTCATCCATCGGCTCCTTGCTGGCGATATCCACCACCTTTTTCCCGACCGCATTGTCGAGCCACGAACCGGCGACGATGGCTTCGAGCCGGACGCGGCCGTGCGGATCCTTGGCAGCGGCGGTCAGAAGCTCGGGATGATCGGTGATGCGGTGGGTATTGTAGCGGAGAACCCGGACCGCGGCGGAGCGCACGCGATGATCCTCGGCCTTCAGAAGACGGCGCAGGAGATCGCTGTCCACCCTGTTCAGACCCCAGGTGACCCAGAGCGCCTCGAGGAGGTGGTGCTCGTGGCGCGCATCCTTGTCATCAAGCTTTGAGATCCATGTCGCGATTTCCGGCAGGAGCTTGTCGGCCGCATGCGAGCGGAGTTCGCGGCGGCTGCGGTATCGGCTGCGGAATTCGGGCAGTTTGAGATTTTCTAACAGGACCGAGGCCGGCGCGCCTTCCACCTTGGCGGGCTCCACCAGCGGGCGGGACGGATACGTGATTCGATAGATGCGGCCGTGGACATGGTCCCGCAGCGGATCGCGCGCGTTGTGCTGCATGTGACCGATCAGGATGTTATGCCAATCCACCACATAGAGCGAACCGTCCGGCGCGAACTCGATATCCACCGGGCGGAAGTTTCCATCCGACGATTTCAAAAGTTCGTGGCGGAACTCCGTTTGATATCCCGTGCCATCGTCGGTGATGGAATGTTGTTTGATACCGAGGAATCCGATCGAGTTGCACAGGATGAAATCTCCCTGGACCTCATCGGGGAAATGGCGGGAAGATATGAATTCAAGCCCGGAGGTGGGCCGCACTTTCTGGCCGTCCGGTATGAGATCCTTGGTGAGCGGGGTCTTGGCTCCGTAAGGTGCTTTGAGAGAACTCGGCATCAGCCAGTTCATCGTGGGGCCCGATGTGTGGAGGAAGAAATCCTGCCCCCATTCGTCGAATGCGATTCCCCACGGATTGGGAATGCTAAGCTGGGCGGTGCGCTCCAGATGCGTGCGCTGCGGGCTGAAACGATAGAAGCCGCCATCAACGCCGCGAACCGGGCCATACGGTGTTTCGACATTTGTGTGCAGAAAGACTCCCTCGCCCATCATGAAAGCGCCTGACGGATCACCGGCGAAGGCGCTGATCGCGTGGTGGGTGTCATGAGTGTCGAAGCCGGTCAGAATCACCTCGCGCGAATCCGCCCTGCCGTCGCCATTGGTGTCCCGCAGAAGCACGAGGTGCGGCTCCTGCGAGACGTAAACCCCTTCAGGAGCGAGTTCGAAACCGATTGGCAGGTTCAGTTTGTCGGCGAAAACCGTTTCCTTGTCCGCTTTGCCGTCGCCGTTGGTGTCCTCGTAGATCAGGATCTTGTCGTCCGGCAGCGTGTCTCCCGGGCGGTAGTGGGGATAGATCGGCAACACGGAAACCCACAGCCGGCCGCGGTCGTCGAAGGTGATCTGCACCGGGTTGGCAAGATTCGGAAATTCCTTCTCCGACGCGAAAAGCTCGATCTTATAACCCTCCGGCACCGTCAGGCTGTCCAGAGCATCCTTGCCGTAGAGATAATTCGGCTCGCCGTCCTCGGTGGACGGCTTGTAATTGGATTTCACCTCCGGCAGTTCCGGCGTGGCGAGATCGGCGGTCTCAATGTCAAAGGTCCGGCCGTTGGCAATATGCCAGATCGCCTGATCGCGGACCGCGGTGAGTGCGCGCATTTTCTTGATTTCGGCCGGATAATTGTCGGGACCGAAGGGTGCGTAACGGCGTCCGTGGACGTGGACGCCGTTTAACATCCTGTAATCGTTGAACCAAAACCAGTTCTTGTCAGTCACCGCCGCCAGGACCTTCGCGGGTTCGCCCTTCGCCTTGCGACCGGTTTCCCCATACAGGGCATCGGATATCATGAGGGAAAGCTGCCGATATCCATCGTCGTTCGGTAGGAATCCATTCCGCGTGAAGGGTTTTTCCAAGCTTTGATATAACCCGGAGGTCGGTTCGAATAGCCTGACGATTCCGATATCATGTTTGGCCGCGACGTCCGCCATCGACTTTGCATAGAGGGCCAGATTGGCGTTCTCCGCCCTACCGTCCGGCAGATCGCGGTTTTCTGAAAGGTCCTCATAGGCGATGGGCGACACGAGAACGAGCCTGGGAGCGGACTCGCCATTGTATTTCTGATTCAGTGTGTGGGTGATGAAAGCGTCCAGTTCTCCCTCGAATGCCTCCAGCCCATCCGGGCCGTCGAACGACTCATTGTAGCCGAAGAAAGCGAGGATTGTGTCCGTCTTCAGCTCCGCCAGCCATTCGTCCGGAGTGCCGTAGTGCCCCTCCCCCTCATGAATGGAATTCTGAGGTCGGAATTTCTCGGCGCCTGGGAAGGCCCACTGGGATTTGCGCGAAGGATGGGGGCGGAATCCCGGCGTGTCGCCGGGATGGCAGAGATTGCGGATCACGAGTTCCTTGTTTGGGAAACGAAGGTGAAGGTCGGCTTCGAGATAAGGATGGTCGAGCATCCGTTCGCCGAGCCCGTTTCCGATCATCACAATCCGCTCCCCAACGGCGGGGCTTTCGAGAAGCGGGGCGGCCGGGAGTCCGCAGGCGAGCGCCAGCGCGCAAAGAATGGATCGGTGCATGGTTGTTTGTCAGGTTTTGGAGATTCGGAGCATTGCCATGCGGCGGAGCGAGTCAACTCCCGGCCCGTGGCGCAGGCTCCTCCGATACGTTGAAATCCGCCGAAGCTTTCTCCAGCCAATCTTCCTCCGGCAACGCATACGGGCGGAAGGTCTCGAGCGTGCCGAGGTGTTCGTTGTAAAAAAGCGCCCGGTGAAGACCCAGCGAACTCGCCGCCGGCGAATCGATGAGATTCGCCGAATCATTCGCACTCATCTGGAACAGCACCCGCATCTCAAATTCCGACAGCAGCTTTCTCGGAATCCAGCGGCTGACATTGTTCCAGGTGTCGGTGCCAGCCAGCACATGGATGCCGCTCGTTCCGCCCTCCCCCAGCAGGCTGGCGAAGGTCTGCGACGGGCTCGCGGCAGTCGGCTCGTCATCCATCGAGAAGCGGAAATCGTCCTCCGGCCGCAGCGACTTGAAGCGGTGGATGTCGCGGATGATGAGGAAAATTTCCGGTGCGCCGCGTCCGGAGGTTTCCGTTCGGGCTTCGAGATCGGCCCCGAGCCGGGCCATCCATTCCGCGACTTCAGCCGGTCCTCCGATGCGGACGCGGTGCGGCAGGAGATCGGGCAGGCGCTGGAGCAGGTTCCCATCCGCATCCGCCGCGTGCGCATCCAGAATGACAAACTCCGCCTGATCCGGCGGATAATGGGCGGCGAGCGAAAGCACGGAAATGCCCAGGATGGAAACCGCACGCTCGGCGGATTGCCCGACCACGAGCAGATGACTCCCGCTCTGGCGCTGGAACAGGGCCTCCGTCGGCCCCTTGATTGAATTCGGGGCGCCCAGCCATGCCCGCGCGGCGATCGGCCGGACTGCCGGACGATCGCGCAGCAAGCGCGCCAGCCCCGCGTTCTCGCGGAGATCGGCTGGCGCGTTTCCTTCGAAAACCAG
>JBBSJY010000049.1:0-25007 GCA_038256845.1 Verrucomicrobiales bacterium
CCGCCCTCGCCAAACCCGCCGACCAACGCAACGCCATCGAGCGCGACCTCGTCCTCGACCATTTCCTGAAATCCTCTCCCGACCCCGCCATCGCCGCCATGCGCCGGGCGAAAACCGAGATCGCCGCCGCCCTAAGCGCCTTCCGCGATTCCCTCCCGCAAGTCATGGTCATGTCCGACGACCGCCCGCGCAAAACGCATGTCCTCGATCGCGGCAACTACGAGGCCCCGCTCGACGAAGTCACCGCCGGCACGCCGGAAATGCTGCCACCCATGCCGCCCGGCGCGCCCCCCAACCGCCTCGGTTTCGCCCGCTGGCTCTTCATCCCGGAAAATCCCCTCACCGCCCGCGTCCAGACGAACCGCTACTGGCAGCACTTCTTCGGCACCGGCATCGTCAAAAGCTCCGAAAACCTCGGCGTCCAGGCCGACTCACCCACTCACCCGGAATTGCTCGAGTGGCTCGCCGCGGAGTTCCGCGAAAGCGGCTGGGATGCGAAGCACATCCACCGTCTCATCGTCACCAGCGCGACCTACCGCCAATCGGCCAGGTTCACTCCCGCGCTATTGGAAACGGACCCGGAAAACAAGCTGCTCGCGCGCGCCCACCGCCACCGCCTGCCATCGATGATCCTCCGCGACCTCGCCCTCGCCAGCGGTGGCCTGCTGGACCTTCGCGCCGGGGGAAGGCCGGTTTATCCCTATCAGCCCGCCGACATCTGGGACGGGCTCGCCATCACCAAGGAGCGGGATTTCACGTACCCGCAGTCCACCGGCTCCGATCTCCACCGCCGCAGCCTCTACACCTTCTGGCGCCGCACCGTCGCCCCCGGCAACCTGTTCGACGCCTCCTCGCGCACCATCTGCTCGGTCAAGCCGTCCCTCACCAACACCCCGCTCCAGGCACTCACCACGCTCAACGACACCACTTGGGTCGAGGCCGCCCGCGCCCTCGCCGCCACCGCCATCCGTGAAACCACGCCCGACGACCCCGCCGCCCAGCTCTCCAACGCCTTTCTCCGAGCCTGCTCGCGCCCGCCGACCGCCGCGGAAACGGAAATCCTCATGCGCAGCTTCCTGAAAGCCCGCGAAACCTTCGAATCCGATCCTGCAGCGGCCACCCAATACCTCAGTCACGGAGAGGCCGCCCGCGAGGCTCCCGCCGATCCTGCCCGCTTCGCCGCCCTCGCCGCCGTCTGCCTTTCCATCCTCAATCTCGACGAAGCTCTCACCCGCGGCTGAATTTCCCGGAAACCCACCGACATGGAACCCTTCCTACAACACCAGCGCCATCTCACCCGCCGCCAGTTCTTCGGCCGCAGCGCCGGCGGCATCGGTGCCGCCGTCCTCGCCAACCTGCTTCGCCAGGACGGCCTCGCCGCCTCGCCGCTGACCGATTTCGCGCCCAAGGCCAAACGGGTCATCATCCTTTGGCAGGGCGGCGCGCCCTCGCAGGTGGACCTTTTCGACCACAAGCCCGGACTCGAAAAACACCGCCTCCAGGAAGTCCCGGAATCCGTCCGCGGCAACATCCGGCTCTCCACCATGACCGCCAGCCAGAAGGGTTACCCGATCCTCCCGGCCATCAAGCCCTTCCGGCCATACGGAAAGTCCGGCCGCTGGCTCTCCGAACTCATCCCCCACACCGGCGGTATCGCCGATGACATCTGCCTGATCCGCTCGATGCACACCGACGCGGTCAATCACGCTCCCGGCGTCACCTTCTTTCTAACTGGCAGCCAGATTCCGGGCCGGCCCAGCCTCGGCGCGTGGACCACCTACGGCCTCGGCAGCCTCACCGGCGAGCTGCCCGCCTTCGTCGTCATGACCTCATCGGACCGCGAGAAAACCTGCGGCCAGCTTTTCTTCGACCACTACTGGGGCAGCGGCTTCATCCCATCGAAGTTCCAGGGTGTCCGCTTCCGCGGCGAAGGCGATCCGGTTCTCTATCTCACGAATCCCGATGGCATGTCGCGTCCGCTCCGACGCTCCCTGCTGGACGACCTCGCCGAACTCAACCAGCATCACCTCCAGGATTTCGGAGATCCGGAAATCGACACCCGCATCACCCAATACGAAATGGCCTACCGCATGCAGGCCAGCGTGCCCGAACTCACCGACATATCAAACGAACCGAAGTCCGTCATTGATATGTATGGACCCGACGTCCACCGCAACGGCTCCTACGCCCGCAACTGCCTCCTCGCCCGCCGCCTTGTCGAACGCGGCACCCGCTTCGTCCAGCTCATGCACGCCGGCTGGGACCAGCACAACAACCTCCCCACCCATCTGGAAGTCCAGTGCCGGGATACCGATCAGCCCTCCGCCGCCCTGGTGAAGGATCTGAAACAACGTGGTTTGTTAGATGATACCATCGTCGTTTGGGCCAGCGAGTTCGGTCGCACCGTCTTCGTCCAGGGAGATATCACACAACCCAAGTATGGCCGCGACCACTTCGGCGCCTGTTATTCCATGTGGGTCGCCGGCGGCGGCTTCAAACCCGGCCACGCACACGGCGAGACCGATGAATTCTGCTACAACATCACCAAGGATCCCGTCGGCATCCACGACTTCCAGGCCACGCTCCTCCACCAGCTCGGCCTCGACCACGAAAAGCTCACCTTCCGCCATCAGGGCCGTAATTTCCGCCTCACCGATGTCGAAGGCGAGATCATTCGCCCGATCCTCGCCTGAATGCTTCGGGATTGCACCGATCTTCAGAATGACTTCCGGATCGCAATTGAACCAAAGCTGAGGTCGCCATTCTGCGTATCATATTCCTTGGTGCGAAAGGTGTGGATATAGCTCAGCTCCCAATCGGACAACCGCAGGCCAAAGCCCGCATAAGCTTCGGCGACCCATGGCTCGCGACTCACGTCAGTTTCGAAACCGCCCCGGAACATCGGCCCGTCCAGGGTCACATCGCGCGCGATGGCATATCCCCTTGCTCCCAAGATGGCATAAAGCGACCAGAAGGACTCCGAAACCCGTTCGTCCTGGAAGAGCTTGTGTGAATAGGCTTGCGGGGAAAGCCGCGGATCCGAAAACTCGACCGGAAGGTTGAATCCGACCCGAATCAGCGCACCCACTTGCGCCTCGGTGCGGTAGTTCCCTATGCCGATCGCACTTTCATGAAAGCCATCGACGGCGAAGATTCCATTCCGGTAATCCACCAGCAAGAGCCGGCGTTTCTGACTGAGGTGGAGATTGAACAACGGCTCGTTCGGCACCTGGTTGTCCCACCCGTTGAACTTTTCCATCCCGCGGACGGAGTGTACGAAATCCTGTGTCTCCTCCGCGTAGGCATGACGGCCGACGGTCCCCACGCTGAAGGCCACGGTATTCAGCACGTTCTGATCCATCGCATGGAGCGAAAATCCCAGCAGCAGCACTCCCGCATACGGCCGCTCGCCCGGAATCAATGCCAACGATTCAGGATCTTCAGGCGTATACATCAGCTGCGTGAGCGCAAACCCGAAGTTATAGGAAATCGCCGATGAATCATCGAAGCCGCTCACGATCCGGAACGGCTCCGCGCTGGATTCATCTCCGATCAGATAGCGGAGCCAGCGTTGCACACCGCGGATCTCCGCCACCGGGCGGTTGCCGGAAATCCACGATATTCTTCCGCCATTCGTGTAGTCCTTGTCCGATCCCGAAAACAAGTCGTTATCAACGTATAATGTGAGATACCCGTCCCCGTAATCGGGGAAAATGCCAGCACCGGCGGCGCACGGTGAGAAAAGAAGCGAGGCTGCTGCGAGAACGGAAGGAAATTTCATAAGGAGCGTTTTGAACCGGGGGGTGCAGCTTAAGGAGGCCGGCGGCCACGTAAAGGAAACAGACTGCTCGCGATCAACAAATTACCCGCCCCCTCGCTTCATTGGATCGGAGCCAGCAGGCTGGAGGCTCTCACCGCCAGGCGATACAAAAAGCCCTTCTCCATCAGCTCATCCACCGTCGCCAGCCGTGAGTCCGCGAAATCCTTCTCCAACATCGTCGCCACTTCCGCCGCGAACGCTTCGTCCCGGATTCCCAACGTCAGTTCGAAATTCAGCCGGAACGAGCGGTTGTCGAAGTTCGCCGTCCCTACCGTCGCCAGGTCCGAATCGACCAGCATCACCTTCTGGTGAGTGAAGCCGTTCGTGTGGCGATGCACTTTCACGCCGGCCTCTTCCATCCGCTCGATAAACGACCAGCCCGAGAGATTCACCAGCGCGCCGTCCGCCACATCCGGCACCAGCACGCGCACGTCCACCCCGCGCAGCGCCGCCAATTGCAGCGCGCTCACCAATTGCTCGTCGGGAATGAAATACGGGCTCGCGACCCACAGCCGCTCCGTCGCCGAATTCACCAGATGAAGGAAATATAACGCGCAGGTGTCGAACCGGTCCGCCGGCCCGCTGGGCACGCACATCACCGTCAGATCCGCTCCGGAGGGCGACGGCTCCGGATCCCATTCCAATTCCAGCAGCGTGTCGCTCGCCCACAGCCAATCCTCCCAGAACGGCACCTGTATGGTCTGCACCGCCGGCCCCGTGACCTTGACCGCCGTCTCCCGCCACGGCGTCAGTTTCCCATCCCCGTGCATGTATTCGTCACCAATGTTCATTCCCCCTACCCACGCCACCCGGCCGTCCGCGATCACCGTCTTCCGATGATTGCGAAAGTTGATCTGAAACCGGTTGGTGATTCCTTTCATGGTATTGAAAGGAAGGACTTCCGCGCCCGCATCCCTCAACTCCGAAACATAACCCGGATCAAGCGTCAGCGAGCCCACCTCGTCATAGACAAAATATACCTTCACCCCCCTCTCCCGCGCGGCCAGCAACCGTTTCTTCAATTCTTTTCCGATTCCGTCATTCCTGACGATGAAAAACTGCACCAATACATAACTCTCGGCCGCATCGATCCCATCCCAGATCGAAGGGAAAATCTCCTCGCCGTTCACCAATAGCTCCACTTCATTGCCGCCCGTCGCCGGGAGCTTCACCAGCCGCTCGATCAGATGATTTCCCTCACCGAATCCCGGCACGGTCAGTCCCTCCTCATTTGACTTAGCCACGAATCCTTCGATGATGGGGCTCGCCTTCTCGTCCCCTCCCCGCCGTTTGTCGACATAACCATCGAATTTCGATCGGCCGAAAACCCAGTAAGCTGGCACCGCATAATACGGAGCCGTGTTCAGTGCCACCACCCATGCGATCGCTCCCTGCGAGGTCCGCGTCCGCATGATCGCCTGCACCGATGTAAGCGCCCCCACCACGTGCGCGAAAACCACGAACAACGCAATGAACCGTTTCTTCCGCATCGTCACATAGCGAGCCGCCGCCGCCAACCGCGGGAACCGCCGTTTCCCGCTCTCCTTCATTCTCGCAAGTTTACCGCTCATCGCGCCCGCAGACTGCCCGTTCCCTGCGATCGCGAAAGCCAATTGTTCCCGCACCTTGACGCCCGGTGCCGGTTTCCCTACACCGCCGCATGAGTATGGGTCTTTTCTCCTTCAGCCTCGTCATCATCATTCCGGTTCTGATCGCCCAATGGATCGGCATCATCGGGATCGGGAAATGGCAGCGGGGCGGGCCGTGGTGGGTCATGGCGGCCGGGACCGGACTTAGCACCCTCTCGCTCCTCCTGATGGTCGGCCTCATGGTCATGGCGATGGGAGTAACCTCCGGCACCTCCCGCTTCGCCGAACCCCTGATGTTCGTTCTCGGCATGGGCGGGCTCTCCACCCTCGGCTCGCTTATTTTCTCCATCGGTTTCGCCGTCCACGGCCTGCGCAACGCCCGCATCCGCGACCGCGTCACGGAACTCGAAGCCCTATCCGCCGCGCAGGCACAGGAACTCTCAAGGCTCCGCGCCACGTGAACATTCCCACCAAAGTCCGCGTGACTTCAAGAGGCACCCTACACTTTAGCAAGATCAGCGGGGATCGCCCCGTGTCCTCCTAATGCGCCCACTCCTTTTCCTGATTGTTTCCGGTCTCGCCATGGCTTCGGCCGCGGTGACCGAGGTCCGCGATGCCGACTCCCTCCGCGCCGCCCTGCGGAAACTGGAAGCCAAAGACGTGATCAAAATCCACGGCGGTGATTACCCGGGCGGCTTCTCCCTCGCGAACGTGGCCGACGTTACCATCGAGGCCGTAGATCCCGATAACCCGCCGCATTTCAAAGGCGGCAGCCAGGCGTGGCACTTCTCGCGCTGCCCCGGTCTCACCCTCCGCCACCTCCGTTGCAGCGGCCAGAGCCACAACGGCATCAACATCGACGACGGCGGCCCCGACCGGGGACGCGCCGCCAACATCACTTTGGAAAATCTCGTCATCAGCGATACCGGGCCCACCGGAAATTTCGATGCCATCAAATGCTCCGGACTGACCGACCTCACGATCCGCGATTGCACCATCAGCGGCTGGGGTGGCCAAGCCATCGATTTCGTCGGCTGCCATCGCGCGCTGATCACCGGCTGCCGGTTCGAGGGAAAAGCCGGCTTCAGCCAGCACACCGGCCCGCAGTTCAAGGGCGGATCGGAAGACATCGTGGTGGAGAACTGCAAGTTCACGGATGCCGGCGGCCGCCCGATCCAGGCGGGCGGTTCGACCGGCATGGCCTATTTCCGCCCGCCCGGCGCGAAATACGAGGCGCGCCGTATCATCATCCGCAACAACCGGATCGAAGGCGGCGATTGCGCTTGCACCTTCACCGGCGTGGACGGCGCCGAGTTCACCGGCAACACCGTGATCCGCCCGAAAAAGTGGATTTTCCGCATCCTGACCGAAACGCGGGACGAAGGATTTCCGCCCGCCCGGAATGTCCGCATCGCCGGCAACACCTTCATCTTCCGCGCCGGCGAAATCCAATCGACCCTTAACGTCGGACCGCACACCGCTCCGGAAACATTTATCTTTGCCAATAACACCTGGTATGCGGAGGACCGCCCGGAGTCCTCGCGCCCGGATCTGCCGGTAGAGGAAACCGGCGGAACATATGGCAAACCACCGCTGCCGTGAGCCTGTCAGAAAACCGCGAGGATCATTCCCGCGAGAACCACCAGCGCCAGCAGCCACCAATACCAGGCGAGGCCGGTCTTCCGGTGCGGCGCCTTGCCAAATTCACGGGCGATGAATCCGTCATAATCGAAATCGTCATCCGGAAGGTCCAGCCCGTCCTGCGACGCGTCCACTTCCCACGGGCGCTTTTTCCGCGGCTGGCGCGGCGGCTTGACGGGACATCCCGGGCAGGGCTTTCCCACTTCCACCTCCGTCCCGCAGGTCGGGCAGATATAACTCAGCGAATCCGTCATTTTCTAACCATTCAGCTTCGCGAGGGCCTTGGGTAAGAACACGCCGTCCTTGCGGATCACCTTGCCATCGAACTTCACCTGGCCGCCGCCATAGTCCTTGCGCTGGATGTTTACCATATCCCAGTGGACCTGCGAGCGGTTGCCATTGTCGGCGTCCTCATAGGCCTGGCCGGGAGTGAAGTGGAACGAGCCCGCGATCTTCTCATCGAAGAGGATATCGCGCATCGGTTCGCGAATATGCGGGTGGAAGCCCAGCGCGAACTCGCCGATGTAACGGGCTCCTTCGTCGCTATCGAGAATCTTGTTGAGTGCCTTGGTTTTCCCTCCCGCCTCGGCCTTGACGATCTTCCCCTTGGAAAATTCCAGCCGGATCCCATCGAAAGGGATCCCCTGATAGATAGTCGGCGCGTTGTAGGTGACATGCCCCTCGACGGAATCTTTCACCGGTGCGGTGAAGACCTCGCCATCCGGAATGTTGAAATTCCCGCCGCAGACGATCGAATTGAGACCTTTGATCGAAAAACTCAGATCGGTTCCCGGCCCGGTGATCTGGACACGGTCGGTCTTGTCCATCAGCTTCTTGAGAGCGTTCATCGCGGGAGTGAGCGCCTTGTAGTCGAGCAGGCAGACCTTGAAATAGAAGTCCTCGAATGCCTCGGTGCTCATGCCCGCCTGCTGCGCCATCGAGGGGCTGGGCCAGCGCAGGACGCACCACTTGGTCTTCTTGATCCGGTGATCGAGCACCGGCCGCATGTGGCCCATGGCAAGGCGCATCCGATCCGGCGGAACGTCGGAGCTTTCAGCGATGTTGGCGCCTCCTCGCACGGCAATGTAGGCGTTCATCTCCGTCATCTCCGCGAGGAGATTCCTGGACAGGATTTTATACTGCTCTTCCTCCGCCCCTCGCATCATTTCCCGCGTGAGACGGGCATTTTGGATGCGAATGAAAGGCAGCGCACCCTTGGCCCGTGCCTCGCGGATGAGGGCCAGTCCGATCGAATCCGGAACGTCGTAAAGATCGATGAGAACCTTCTCCCCCTTTTTCAGGGCGGTGGAATAACGGACCAACTGGCGGGCGAGATCATCGATGCGGGCGTCGTGCATGCCTAGCGGATAATGGCGGTGGGCCCGGATTCCAAGCGCCAAGTCCGGCCTGCGGAAACTTGGCGCTTGGCAGGCCGGTCAGGCGGCCTAAACCAAGCGCATGAAGCTCGGTGTTCTCGGGTCCGGATCAGGATCGAACCTGCAAGCGATCCTCGACGCCATCGATGCGGGGACTCTCGACGCGACCGTGGTGCTGGTGCTTTCGGACAATCCCGACGCCTTCATTTTGGAACGGGCGCGGAAGCGGGGCATTCCGACGGAAACGATCGACTGCCGTGGTTTCCGCTCAAAATTTCCGGACGAGGCACAGGAGGAAACGGCGGAGATGCTCAAGGCCGCGGGTGTGGACCTCGTCTGTCTCGCCGGGTTCATGCGGCTGGCGAAACGGCCGCTGCTACAGGCGTTTCCGCACCGGATCCTGAACATCCACCCCTCCCTGCTGCCCGCGTTTCCCGGATTGGAATCGTGGAAGCAGGCTCTTGAGGCCGGTGTCACGGAGACGGGCTGCACGGTTCATTTCGTCGACGATGGCATGGACTCCGGGCCGGTCGTTTTGCAAGAATCCGTGCCGGTCCTGCCCGACGACGACGACGCTGCCCTGCACGCGCGAATCCAAGCCGCCGAGCACCGGATTTACCCTTCGGCCATCCGCCAGATTGCCGAAACCCTCCGCTGAAACCCGATGCCCCGCACCGCTCTCCGGCTCCTTCAACAACGACTCAGCGCCACCGTCCTGGGATCGGAAGACGCCGTAACCCTGCTGCTGACCGCCCTGCTGGCAAAGGGGCACGTGCTCATCGAAGGCGCTCCGGGTATCGGCAAAACGACGCTCGCCCACACGCTGGCGTCCTCCATCGGGGGCGATTTCAAACGCATCCAGTTCACGCCCGACCTCCTTCCCGCAGATCTGTTAGGGCACTCGCTTTACCGGATGGATCGCGGCGAGTTCCAGTTCATACCCGGACCGATTTTCGCGAACTGCGTGCTGGCGGACGAAATCAACCGCACATCCCCGCGCGTCCAATCGGCGCTTCTGGAAAGCATGAACGAGGGGCAGGTGACGCTGGATGGCGAGACCCGCCAACTGCCGCAGCCATTTCTGGTGATTGCCACGCAGAACGACACCTACGCATCCGGGACCTTCCCGCTGCCGGAGCCACAGCTCGACCGCTTTCTCCTATCCATCGCAATGACTCTCCCAGGCGCCGAGGTGCAGAGCGAGATTTTGATGGCTCATGCCAACGGCCGCATTCCGGCGCTGAATGGCGATTCTCCGATTTTGCCAAAGGAGGATGTTCTCGCGCTGCAGGGCGCCGCGAGCGCGCTGCCGGTTTCCGTGGCGATCGCAGATTACATCACGGCGCTTTGCCAGACGCTGCGGCGGCTGGCGGGGGCGGAGCATGCGGTCTCAATCCGTGCCTCGCTCGCAATTCTTCAAGCGGCGCGGGCGCACGCGTTCCTCCATGAAGCCGCCGCCGTCCACCCCGACCACGTGCAGCAGGTTTTCCCGGCCGTGATGCGCCACCGCCTGATTCCTGACGATGGCAGCGACCCCGCGATGCTGGTCCGCACCGCGCTGGAACAGACGCCGGTGGTATGAATCACACCGTTTCCGGATCCGGATGTTGCCAAGGCTCGCGGTAAGGTCGGGCGAGGATTTGGTTCGCCTCCTCATCGCCCGCGACTTCCCCTTTTGCCGCATCCCAGCGAAGGGTCCTGCCAAGCTCCAGCGACATGTTGGCCAGGATACAGGCGGCGCTGGAGATATGCCCTTGCTCGATATCGGCGACGGGCTTGCCGCGAGATTCGATGTTCTTGAGAAAATCGATCATGTGGCCGCGGATGGCGGGAGCGACATGTTTTTCCAAGTCCTTCTCGGTCTGGTCCTCGGGATACTTCTCAAGCTCCATCACCACATCGCGTTTCACGGTCTCGCCACCGCCGCGAGGGATGAATTCATATTTCTGCACGCTGGCCTTGAGCGTTCCCTTCTCTCCGTAGATGAAGGCCGCCCATGGATACTCGGGGTCCGGGGCATCACCCCAACTGCGATGGGTCCAGACGATATTGAGATCCGGGTAGGCGAAGGTGGCCGTCTGAGTGTCTGTGATATTGGCGCGGCTTTCCTTATCCACAAATATCCCGCCAGTGCTGGAGACGTGTTCCGGCCAGCCGAGATCGAGCATCCAGCGGACCATGTCGAGCATGTGCACACACATGTCTCCGACAATGCCATTGCCATATTCCATGAATGCCCGCCAGCCGCGCGGATGGACGATCTCATTGTAGGGAACTTTCGGAGCGGGACCGGCATACATTTCATAGTCCAAATGATCCGGCACCGCGATGTCCGGCGGGTTACCCTTCCGGCGCATGTGATAGTAGCAACAAATGTCGACATGAGAGACTTTGCCGAGCTTGCCCGGCCTGATGATCTCGTTGATCGCCTCGATCAGGTGCGGCGTGCTGCGGCGCTGGGTGCCGACTTGCACCACACGGCCGTATTTTCTCGCGGCAGCGAGCATCGCGGCGCTTTCCATGACATCGACACCGGTGGGCTTCTGCACGTAAACGTCGGCGCCGCCTTTCACGGCCTCGATCATCTGCAGGGCGTGCCAGTGGTCGGGCGTGTCGATGAGGACGAGATCGAGGTCCTTCTCCGCCAACATTTCCCGGTAATCGCCGTAGAGTCGCGGCGTTTTCTTCGATGCCTGGCGGTCGGCGACCTGCTCGCCGGCGTCCTTCAGCATGAGCTGGTCCACGTCGCAAAGCGAAACGACATCGACGGGAGCGACCTGGAGCAATCGGAAAAGATCGCACTTGCCGTACCATCCTGTGCCGATGAGCCCTACCCGCTTTTTGCCAAAATCCGCCACTTGCTGGGCGAATGCGGATTTGCGGGTGAGGATGAAAGGGGCGGCGGCGAGGGCGGCGGTGCCAAGGAAATTTCTGCGGTTCATGAGCGGATCGTGCGGGTTTCCCATGGAATACGTGCCTGCTGATGATCCGGCAAGCCCCGAGGGGCCGCGGTCCGCGATTGACGGATCGACCTCCTCCGCCAAGCTCGCCACCGATGATCGCCCGGCTGCGTGGAAAAGTGATCGAGGCCTATCCGAACCGCCTCGTCGTGGATGTGCATGGCATCGGATACGAAGTGATCGTGCCCCTCTCCACCTTCGACCGGCTGCATGCGGCGGAAGGCCTGGAGGTGGACCTGCGGACCCACCTCCACATCCGCGAAAACTCACACACGCTCTACGGCTTCGCCACCGAGGAGGAGCGCGATGTTTTCCTGATGCTGATCGAGCGGGTCAGCGGCATCGGCCCATCCATCGCGATGGCCGTTCTCAGCGGCTTGTCGGTTTCGCGCTTCAAATCCTGCGTGGTCGCAGGCGATGTCGCGGAGATCTCCCGGATAAAGGGTCTCGGGAAAAAAACCGCCGAGCGGATCATCCTCGAACTCAAGGACAAGGTCGGCGTCACCGACACCTGGCAGGATGCCGCCAGCGGCGAGGTCACAGCCTCCGCGGCCGATGCGGAACTTGCCCTGATCGCCCTAGGCTACAAACAGGTGGACTCTCGCAAAGCCGTCCGCAAGATCCTCGAAGCCGACCCGGCCGCCCCCACCGAAGCGCTCGTTCGCGGCGCGCTGAGGTTGTTGCAGGGGTAACTCCTTTTCCATTGCCACCGCCGCCCCTCCCTTCCGTCCCCATGACTACCCATCTTCCTCTTTTTCTGGTGCTCTGCCCCACGCTGGCCGCCGCGGTCCCGGAATCGTTTCCGGAGGCCAACGGACTTGTCCGGACACTGGTTGCCAGAGAACCACTGGTAAAGAATCCCATATCTGTCTCGGTCGATGTGGACGGCACCATTTACGTCACTGAAACCACACGCCGAAAGGCTGCCGACCTCGATATCCGCGAGTTCCGCCAATGGATCCCCAACGACCTCTCGCACACGACCGTTGAGGACAAGCTGGCGTTTTTCCGCAAGGCAATCACTCCGGAAGCCATAAAAGACCACCCCTCGCTCAAGGATCACAACAAGGACGGGAAGATTGACAGCAGGGACCTCACGGCATTTACCGAAAAAATCATCCGGCTCACCGACAACGATGGTGACGGCGTGATGGATGGATCCGGGGTATTCGCCGCGGATTTCAACACGGAGGTCACCGGCATTGCCGCCGGCGTGTTCGCATGGCGCGGGGACGTGTTCACGACGATCGCTCCGGACGTCTGGAAGCTGCGCGACTCCACGGGCGACGGGAAGGCAGACCAACGCGAATCGATCGTCCATGGTTTCGGTGTCCACATCGCATACGCCGGGCATGACATGCACGGACTCATCCGGGGACCGGACGGTCGCCTTTATTGGTCGATCGGTGACAAAGGAACCAATGTCGTTTCCAAGGAAGGAAAACGCTGGGCCGCGCCTCACGAAGGGGCTGTCCTCCGCTGCTATCCCGATGGTAGCGGTTTCGAGATTTTCGCCCGCGGTCTCCGCAACCCGCAGGAGATCGCTTTCGATGATTATGGCAACCTTTTCAGTGTCGACAACGACGCCGACTTCAAGGGAGAGCGCGAGCGGTTCGTATATATCACGGAAGGCTCGGACACGGGTTGGCGCTGTTACTACCAATATCGGGGGAGTGCCTACAATCCTTGGCTCTCGGAGGAAATCTGGAAGCCAGCAGGAAACAACCAACCCGCCTACATCACTCCGGCCCTTTCCAATTACTCCGACGGCCCGGCCGGTTTCGCATACAATCCCGGCACCGCTCTCAATGATCGCTATCGCGGCAGCTTTTTCATGACCGAGTTCCCAAAAGGCAACCTCCGCGCCTTCAAGGTCGAGCCTGACGGAGCGTCGTTCAAGATGGTCGACGACCACCTCGTGATGGCCGGCCCCATGGCGATCGGCTGCAGCTTCGGACCGGCCGGCGAATTGTTCCTCGCCGACTGGTCCGGCGGATATCCGCTCAACGAGGAAGGGGCGGTATGGAAACTCGATGATCCGTCGCAGGCCCGGACAGCGATTCGCAAAGAGGTGGCCGTCATGCTGGAATCGGGACCTGCCGTCACGTCCACCACCGACCTGCTCGCCCGCCTTGGTCACGCCGACCAGCGAATCCGTCTCGACGCACAATGGGAACTCGCCAATCGCAATGCGATCCATGAACTCGAAGCGGTCGCGTCCGATTCCTCATCTTCCCAACTCGCCGTGATCCACGCCCTCTCGGGCTTGGCCCAGACGCGGACGTTCATACCGGAGGTTCTCAAAACTCTTTCTAAAAACTCCGACGCAGAAATCCGTGCTCAAGCCGCGAAATATGCAGGCGAAACCGCGGAAAGTCCCGTAGCCGCGCTCATCCCCATGCTCGCGGACCCTTCGCTGCGAGTCCGCTTTCACACAGCAACGGCCATCGGCAAACTTCGCATGACCCAAGCGCTCGATGGCATCATCGCGATGTTGGAGGAGAATGCCGATCACGACGCCTTTGTGCGCCATGCCGGCGTCCTCGCCCTCGCTGGCATGGATATCGAACAGGTCGCCTCAAAGACGATCGGTCATCCATCCCCTTCGGTCCGGCTCGCCGCCGCAGTCGCATTCCGCAGGACCGACTCATCACTGGTGACTCATTTGTTGGGCGATGGCGACGCCCAAGTGGTCGATGAAGCCGCCCACGCCATCTACGACGAACCGATGATTACGGCGGCCATTCCCGCATTGGCCGAAGTTCTTGAAACCCGGCCGGACGCGCGCGAATCCGCCTTGCGCCGATCCATTGCCGCCAATCGCCGCGTCGCCGACGCGGCGGCCGCTTCCCGCCTCACCAAATTTGCGGCTGATGAAAAGTCCCCCACCCCACTCCGTATCGCCGCTCTTGAGGCACTCGCCAGTTGGACATCGCGGATCGATCTCGACCTCGTTGACGGCCGGTGGGATCCCGTGCCAGCCGCGGATGGGAGCTTGGCTGGACCTATCTTCGCCAAGGTGTCGCCCGTCCTTCAGAACTCAGAGAACGCTGAGATCGCCCGACAAGCGGCAGCAGTTGCAAAGGCCCTTGGAATTTCAGCCGTTCCTTCCGATCTAGCGCAAGAGGCCTCGGATCGCAATGCAGACGCCGCTGGCCGTGTGCGGGCTTTGGAAAGCTTGGTGGCCGCGGATCCCATGCTGTTCGACAAAGCGGCACTTCCGCTCCTGGAAGATGCCGCCGCGCCGGTCCGCATTGCGGCGGCTAGCCTCTTGGCGGGGCGCTTGCCCGCCGAAGTTTCAAAATACGCCCTCACCGCCATAACCAAATCTACGGACATCGGCGAGCGCCAACGCGCTGTCACGCTTTTGCCGAGCTTGCCCGATTCCGCACCGATTTTGGTTAGACTGCTCGAAAGCTCCACGGAGACTTCCCAAAACCGCGCCATTTGGCTGGAGCTAAACGAAGCTGCGGAGTCGATGAAGTCGGACCCATCTGTAGCGAAAGCGGCAGCGAACTTTAAGGCGAAGCTCGCCTCCGCCGCCGAGCTCGGATCCCATCTGGCAGCTCTGGAAGGCGGCAACGCACAAAGTGGGTCTCGCGTATTGAACGAGAACCTCGCGGCTCAGTGTGTCGCTTGCCACCGTGTCGGCGATGAAGGCAGCAATGTGGGTCCGCCACTTACCCAGATCGGAAATCGGGAACGCATGCATATTCTCGAATCAATTGTCCTACCCCAAGCGGAACTCACCCCCGGATTCGGATTGATGACTGTCAAATTGAAGAATGGCAGCATTCACGCCGGCACTCTCCAGGAGGAATCGGACCAGACTCTCAAACTCCGGCTCCCAGACGGCAACGACCTTTCTCTCCCCATCGCGGAAATCGCCACCCGGACCGATCCGGTCAGCACCATGCCACCCATGGGAGCCGTCCTGAAACCGCGCGAATTGCGTGATCTGGTGGAATACCTGTCCACCTTGAAATGATTCTTCGCCCTCAGGGGCGACGGCCACAACAGCAATTTTGATCGGTCGGCTTTTCGGTTGTACCCGGACCATGCCATCGACATCACCAGCGGAAAAAGCCAGCAGCGCGTGCTGCCGGCTTTCACAACCGCGGATTTCTCTCAGGCAAAGATCGAGGCGATCGGGGTGCCTTGTTCCTTGTCAGCACCTGCTATCTTGAAAGGCCGCTTGGTGGGCGACATCAGGACGAGATTATGAGGAAGTCCCAGAGCGTGGGCAATGGTGGCATTGAAATCCTGGATGGTGACCGGATTGTCCTTCACCTTGTTCGCTTCGTTGTCGGTAGTACCATATTTGATACCACCTTTGACTCCGCCGCCGGCAAGGAGGCAGGAAAATGCGCTCGGGTGATGATCACGGCCATCGCTATGCTCGGTCTTGATTTCTGGTGTCCGGCCGAATTCGGTGGCGACCACAACCAAGGTATCCTGAAGCTTCCCGCAGCGATCGAGATCTGCAATCAGCGCGGCATAGGCTTGGTCGAACTCCCGGCAGCGACCTTCGACGCCGGCAAAGTTGTCGTAGTGAGTATCCCAACCACCCAGTTGCACCTCCACGAACCGCACATCGTTTTCCACCAGGCGCCGGGCCAGCAGACATCCTTGGGCAAAGCTACCGCTTCCATAGAGTTTCCGGGTTTCCTCGGATTCCTGAGCGAGGTCGAATGCCTGCAGGTCCTTGGAATTCATCAACGCGATCGCCTCGCGGTAAAGTTCCTCGTAAGCTTTCACATCCATATTCTGGTAACGGCCATGAAACTGTTGGTTCAACTTATCCGCCAAGGACAGGCGGCGGTTGAAGTCTTCTTCGGAGACCGCACCGGCACGACGGGAGTCCTGGAGGCCTTCGGTGGGATTGCCGATCGGCGCCGCGGCGTATTTCGCACCGAAAAAGCCGCCGCCCGTATGCTCTTGCGAAGAGTTGATCGCCACAAATCCCGGCAACTCGGGATGCAAGCGTCCCCCTAGTTTCAAGACCCACGAGCCAAGCGATGGATGCCGGAGAGTACCCAGCATATTGTAGGACGTGTGCATGGTATAGGCACCTTGCTCGTGCGCGCCCTGGGTGGATGTCATCGAGTTGATGACACAAACCTTGTCCATCACCTCCGCGGTCTTCGGGAGGTAGTGTCCGACGAAAACATCGTCCGCTTTGGTGTTGATCGCCTCGGTTTTGCCCATTATCTCCTTGGCCTTGGGCTTCGGATCGAAGGTGTCCACGTGACTCATGCCACCTGCCATGAAGAGATAGATGACGTGTTTGGCCTTCGCAGCTTTCGCCAGTCCCTCCGGCGCCGCGGTGGCGACCGTACTGCCGAACATGGGAAACAGGTGGACTCCGAGGTAGGCTTTCGCCGCGTTGGATACGAATTGGCGGCGGGTGAATTCGTCTGCTCGATTGAAGGGGCTCATGGGAATATGGGTAGGTCGGGGGTTCTGAAGTCGCGGGAGGTTATTGGAGGAAGAGGAATTCGGAGGACATCACCAACGATGCGACAATGTTTCGGTATCCCTCCTCACCTCGGGCCTGAACTTCCTCGAGCATCCAGTTCATCTCTTCGGAAGAAGGGGTGCGGGCGAGAATCGCCACATAGAGGCGGCGGATCTTCTCAGGATCGGTGCTTGCTCCTTCCAAGCTTTGATAAAGGTGGGCCCCCGAATTGCTTACCAACTGGCGCTGCACAAAGCCGTTCATCAGGGACAGAACCTGTCCGACATTCGGTTCCTTGGTAGCGGCCTCCACCACCTCACGGTCGGATTGCCCGAAGAGGAAAAGGAAATGCTCGCGTGGGGCCGGAGAGGGCAATTCGGAAGCGCGGACTTGCGCATCCCGGTTGAACGTACGGACGGTATTCATCATCATGGAACCGCCCTCTTCCCCGCCTCCAGAATATTTTCCCGAGCCAATTTCTTTGACGAGGTTTTCATAATAAGCACGCACTTCTCCCTCGGTCTCAAGCGCCAGCACCTCCTTCGAGATCTGCGGCATCGTCTTCTTGCCTACCAAAACCGGGCGGCCTCCGACGTAGACCCTGTCATCAAGAGTTCTGCCCGGCTTTTTGTCCGGATCTCCGCCCGCGAGCGTGATCAGCGAGTCCCAGATCTGTTCGGCGGACAGGCGCTCGATCTTGCGTCCGTGGAAGTCATCGCCGCCTTCGACAATCGACGAATTCGGGTTGGTTGCGAATTGGAACGTCCGGGTCAGGAGAAGGACGTTTTGAAACGCCTTGAGATCGTAATCGAGTTCCTGCATGAGCGAACCGATGTAATTGAGGAGGTCCGGGTGATGGGTCTTTTCGGCAGGAATGTAATCGTCCACCGGCTCGTAGATCCCTTTGCCCATCACGCGCCGCCACATGCGGTTCGCAATCACCGTGGCGAATTGCGGACCGGTCTTGGTGGTGATCCACTCGGCGAATTCCTTACGGCCGTCGTCTTTATCCATACGGGGCGACATCCGGACGGAAGTTCCGAAGGGAGTGCGCGCACCCACCGTTTCGCCGGGCTTCCCATCGCGGTATTGATAGTCGGAAGGAAGGGAAATCTTGCCATCACCGCCGCCGCCAAGAGTGAGATCATAGACTCGGTCCCACATGATCTGGGCGATCCGGTATTCCTCGGAGTTGAGGGACTCTCCGTCGCGCAATTCATCCCACAGCGGGGTCATCAGATTCTTTTTGACCGTGCCCTGACCGTGGGTGAACGCCGCGAGACCATAAAAATCCATCCTTTCCGTGGTGCCAAACGGATCATCGTGGCACTGCGCACACTCCATCCGCGACCCCAGAAAGACGCGCATGGTGTTGGCAACATTGTCAAGGGGCATGCCGCGGTCGCGGGTGTAGTATCCCACCGCCGCGGATTGCGGATCCCAGCCGTCCCCCTCGGAAGCGACGAGGCTCGTCACGAACTCATCCCATGGCATGTTCTCATCCATTGCGGTTCGAACCCAATGCCGGTAGGGCTCGTTGGAGGCCGTCGAGCCGATGCGGCCGTCGGTCATTCGCAAGAGGTCGAAAGCCCAGTTGGTCATGTGGCTCGCATACCCCGGAGATTTGAGGAGATAGTTTACAAGTGCCTCCCGCTTGGCGGGATCCTGGATCTCAAGGAAGGCCAATGCTTCTTCGGCGGTAGGGATCCGTCCGAGAGAAACGACGAAAGCCCGACGAAGGAATGTCGCGTCGTCGGTGACGCCGGGCACCGGCAGTTCCTTTTTCCGATAAAAGGCGGCGATCTGCTGATCCACCTTGAGCGCGGCGCTTTTCAGAAAAGCGGGATCTTCCCGTGGGGCCAACTGGGCAGGAAGAAGGCCTGCCGACAGGACAATGGCAGCGAGGGGGGTGAAAAGGCGGTACATGGGCTTAAAGTGTTGAACGGAACGGTAGCGGCACAGGGGGTTACGTCAATCCAACGTTTCACCTTGCAAATCAATTGGCGCGGGAACGAGCTCATTCAAGATCGGCAGGTCTGCGGGTGCCCAGAGCCGTGGACGCAACCGGGACGGGGTGCACCATTCGATGGCCTGATGCTCGATCGCTACCGGTGTCCCCTCCCGGATGGTGCAGAAAAAGGGAAGCAGGCGGATGGAGCCTTCTCCCGCACACCACTCGACCGGGGACAAGGGATCGCCGACGTGAATTTCGACTGCCAGCTCCTCCCGCAACTCCCTGGCCAGCGCCTGCTCCGGCAATTCTCCGCGCTCGACTTTCCCGCCGGGGAATTCCCAGTGGCCGGCAAGCACTCTGCCGTTTGCCCTCAGACATACCAGATACGAGCCGCGGGCGTCGCGGATGATGCCGCATACCACGTCCACCGGTGCTATCGTGTCGTTCACGGAACTCGCAGTCGTCTGAATGGGCGGACACGACAAAGCCGCCGGAGCTGTTCCGGCGGCTTTGCAGAAATCCAGGGCGGCGTTAGGCCAAGGTGGCCTCGTCCTTGTCGCACTTGCCCTTCTCGCACTTCTCGGCGAGCAGGGTGGCTTCGTCCTTGTCGCATTTGCCCTTCTCGCACTTCTCGGCGAGCAGGGTGGCCTCGTCCTTGTCGCATTTGCCTTTCTCGCACTTCTCGGCGAGCAGGGTGGCCTCGTCTTTATCGCATTTACCCTTCTCGCATTTTTCAGCGAAGGACATCGGGGCGATCATGAATGACGCGCAGAGCGCGGTGAGGAACAGTTTCATAATGGTAGTTAGTGCAGGTTGTTTTGATTTACGGAAGTTGACCGGGTCAGTTCCGACCGTAGCCAGTGGTGCGACGAATGCGAGTGAAAATTATTCCCCGCGAGTTTTGAGAATGAGAGAAATAATCGGGCCGCCGCGCCGGAATTCACCCCGATTGGACTTGGCCGCCGTCCCATCCGCTTCTATTTCCCACCGCCGTCCGTGTCATTTGCCCTCACCGCCACCGATCCCGCCTGCGCCGCCCGCAGGGGGAGCCTTGACCTGCCGCACGGCAGCGTTCAGACGCCGATGTTCATGCCGGTGGGGACCCAGGGAACGGTAAAAACGCTGCACCCGGCAGAACTCGAGTTGCTCGGGGCCAGCATCATCCTCGGGAACACCTACCATCTTTGGCTCCGTCCCGGGCACCAGATCATCCGCGAACTCGGCGGCCTCCACGGCTTCACAAACTGGCCAAGGCCGATGCTGACCGATTCCGGAGGCTTCCAGGTGTGGTCGCTTGCGAAACTCCGGAAAATCACCGAGCAGGGCGTCAGCTTCCAGAACCATCTGGACGGTTCCAAGATGCTGCTGACTCCCGAGCTGAGCATGGAAATCCAAGGCGCGCTGGGCTCCGACATCGCCATGTTATTCGATGAATGCCCTCCTTACCCGTGTGATGAGGCTTACGCCGCAAATTCGCTGGGCATGACCACCCGCTGGGCCCGCCGCTGCAAGGACTGGATCGTCCGGAACGAGCCGAGATCGGGCCACGGGCGCCAGCATCACTTTGGCATCGTGCAAGGCTCGGTCTATGCCCACCTGCGGGAGCAATCGGCCCGTGAACTCGTGGAAATGGATTTTGACGGCTACGCGATCGGAGGGGTCTCGGTGGGCGAACCGGAACACGAGATGTTCCGGGCGATCGAGAATGCGATCCCGTTTCTACCGGCAGGAAAACCCCGCTACGCGATGGGTCTCGGCACGCCGCCGCAGATCTTGGAAATGATCGGCCGCGGCGTCGATTTATTCGACTGCGTCATGCCCACACGGCTGGCCCGTCACGGGATGGCGATCACTCTCGACGGACCGATCCACATCAGGAATCTCATCCACGCCAAGGATGCGCGGCCGATTTGCGAAAGCTGCCACCCGCATGTGGCCGGCTTTTCGCGCGCCTACCTGCGGCACTTGTTTCGCGCTGGCGAAATCCTCGGTTTGCGGTTGCTTTCCTTTCACAATCTGCATTTCTACCTCTCCCTCGTCGCCAAGGCGCGGGAGGCCATCGAAGCCGGGGCTTTCCTCGCTTTCAAGGACTCCTTCGTCCGGCGTTATACCCGATCCGCTCCCCAATGACCATTCTCCACGCACTCCTCACACCGCTCTTTCTCGCCCAAGCTGACGGCGCTCCGCCCGGAGGGTTTCTTGGCAATCCCCTCGTGATGATGGGGCTGCTGATCGTAATGTTCTACTTTCTCCTGATCCGCCCCCAGCAGCGCCAGCGCAAGGAGATGGCGGCACGCATCGCGTCCCTCCAGTCCGGCGACAAGGTGGTGACCACCGCTGGCATCCACGGCATCGTTCACAACGTCAAGGACGCGACAGTGGTCGTGAAGGTCGCCGAGGGCACCATGCTGGAATTCGATAAACCCGCGATCGCTTCCGTTCAGAAAAAGGAAGCGTGAGAGGTCGCTAACTCACCGTCCCGTTTCTCTTTTCCCTCAGGGGAACCCCATCCGACGTTTCCGCCATGTTTGCCGCAACCGCAATTTACACCGACCCGCTCGCCCTCTTCCTCATCGGCCTCGGGCTTCTAATCCTGTTCTTCTGGTATTTTGCCACCGAAATCGAACGGAGGAAGCGAAACATCGGCACAGTGCTGCTCTTCGGAATCTGCGCCCTTTGCGTGGCCGCATTCTATCCGCCGAAGGAGCGCCTCAAGGGAGGCATCGATATTCTGGGCGGTTCCGAGTTCACTCTCCGGGTCCAACCCCGGGAATCAGAGAACGGTCTGCCCCAACCTGTCACCGACTCCCAGGTGGATCAAGCCATCGAGGTCATCGAGAAGCGCCTCAACAGCATGGGCACGGCGGACTCCCTCATCTTCCGGCAGGGCGATGACGGAATAGTTGTCCAGATGCCAGGAGTCGAGCCGGGAGACGCCCCACGGATCCGCGAAACGCTCGAACAGGTCGCGAAACTCGAGCTGCGCGAAGTCCACCGCCGCAGCGAGGAAACCGGCCCCGACGGGCGGACCCTTGTGGAACGGGTGGTCGCCGGTGACGAGATCGTTCCGGGATACCGGGCCTACCCCTACGCCCCGAAGACCGAAGATGGAATCGAACGGAGCGGCCACATTCTTCTGAATCGCCGGATGGCTCTCGGCGGCGGAGACATTGCCTCGGCAATGCCGTCACCCCAGCAGTCCGACGGGGTTTCCATCACGCTCAACAATCCTGGGACGGACAAGATGATCGCCTTCACGCAAAATCTGCAAGCGGGCGTCGACCGGATGGCCATCGTGCTCGATGGCGAGGTCCTCAGCGCTCCCGGTTTCAGGACGGTTCCCCTTGGCAAACAATTCCTCATTGACGGCCTCAGCGAGCCCGGCGAGCCCGAGGATCTTGCCAATGCATTGATGAATCCGCTGGAAAACCCGCTCGTCGTGGAGGCATTCCAAACCGTCTCCCCCAACCTTGGCGCTGCGATTGTTTCCCAAGGCGTCTGGGCCGCTGTGATCGGCCTGGCCATCACCTTCGTCTTCGTCCTGTGCTATTACCGGACCGCCGGGATCATCGCCCTTTTCGGCCTGCTGGTGAACGGGATCATCCTCTTCGGCGTGATGGCCATGTTCGAATTCACCTTCACCCTTCCCGGCATCGCGGGAATCATCCTGACGATCGGCATGGCAGTGGATGCCAACGTGCTCATTTACGAACGCCTGCGGGAGGAGATCGACAGCGGAAAATCGTTGAAGAATGCGATCGCCGCCGCCTACGACAAAGCGTTCAGCGCCATTTTTGACGCAAACCTCACCTCCCTGATCACGGCGGTGATCTTGCTGTGGATGGCAAGCGGCACCATCAAAGGTTTTGCTGTCACCCTGACGGTCGGCCTGCTCGCCTCGATGTTTTCGGCGATCCTGGTCACCCGCGTCCTTTTTCGCTGGGGAGTCGATACCGGCACACTCCGGCGGCTGTCCTTCCTCAACCTGATCCGTTCCGCCAATTTCGATTTCCTGGGAAAACGGCGGATCTGTTTCGTCATCTCTGCGGTTCTGGCGGTCTGCGCGCTTTCAGGCTTCGGGGTCAGGGGGGACGGCGCCTTGGGCATCGACTTCACCGGCGGCACCCGCATCCAATTCCAACTGGGGGAAACGGAGGTTCCGCTTGCGAGTGTTCAGGAAGCTCTGGCTGACCTTACCCTCACCCGCGCCGCTTTCCCACAGGAGGCCAGCAGTCCCGCCACCGGGACACTGCTGAGCATTCGGGCGGATACGGCGGATGCCAATGCGATCGAAGCCAAACTCCGCGAATCGATCCCCGCGCTGGGCGCGCGCGGCACCGATGGAGACTACGTCATCGACGCCAGCCGGGTGGAAATTTCATCCGCCATCGGTGGCGCGTTTTTCCGCGAATCGCTGATCGCTTTGGGAATGGGCCTGATTGGGATCCTGATCTATCTCACCATCCGATTTGAGTTCTCCTTCGCTCTGGGGGCGATTGTTGCCGTAATCCACGACGTGGGCATCACGGTGGGCCTGATCGTTCTTTTTGGGGGCGAACTCTCGCTGATTCACGTAGGCGCGATCCTCACCGTGGCCGGCTACTCGGTGAACGACACCATCGTCATCTTCGACCGGATCCGGGAGACGCTCCTGATGCGCACGGGATCGATCAAGGACCTCATGAACGAGGCGATCAATTCCACTCTCTCCCGGACCATCCTGACCTCCGCCACGACCATCGTCACGGTCACGATTCTTTCGGTATTCGGAGGACCCGCGTTGCGGGATTTCTCCATCATGATTCTCGTGGGCCTGGTGGTGGGCACATATTCTTCCGTCTTCGTTGCCGCCCCGATCGTCCTCTGGTGGAGCAATCGGAAGGGAGGCAACTTGCGCAAGGATGTCCTCGCTTCCACCGTCAACGCCGAGACCGCATCGGCCACTCCTTGATCGGCGGAAAAGAAAACGTTATGGCGGATCGGAGCTATTCCTCCCGCTTCTCTCTTCCGCCACTCCTGCCCTCTCCCCTGGGCGGGGTGAATTCCTCGCGGGAGAGGAACCTGTCGCCGTCCTTGTCCATGGCTTCGAATCGGTCCTCCTGCTCATCTTCTCCCAAGCCGCTTGCGGGCGGCATTTTTCGGAATTCCTCGAACGAAAGCCGATTGTCCCGATCGGTATCGAACTCCGGGAAGAAGCCGTGGGCATGTGCCGGCCGCCCGCCCCTCCGCCCCTGTGGTGGCTGAGGCCGGTCATCCGGGTTCAATTGTCCGTCGCCATTGGTATCGAGTCGGTCGAAGATCTCGCGACGTTTCCCGGGAGGAAGCTTCTTGAAAAACTCGCTTTTTTCAAATTCCTCGAAGCTAACCCCACCGCTCTTATCCAGATCGAGCTGCCAGATCCGCCTCATTCCACGGTGCGGGCCTGGTCCTCCTGGTCGGCGGACGCGGCCAAGTTCCTCACCATCCAGGAACCCATCGCCATTGGTGTCCAACCGGGCGAAAAGTCCGTTCCGTTTTTCTTCCGGCAAATCGCTGATGCGAGGCATCCGGGAAAACTCGTCTTGGGAAATTTTCCCGTCTCCATCCAAGTCCGAAGTCGTCCACGATTCCCGCCCGTGCCGTGGATTCGGGCGGAATCCTCGGTCGCTGCGAGGGCCGTCCGGGCCGCGTTCCCTCTCGGGCTTCGCACTCGCCTCACCGGCTTCTTCGCCAGCGGCATGCACCTCAAAGGCTAAAGCGTTGAACAACAGGACGGATATAAGAAGTGGTTTCATGGGATCATCGACATCCGGTCCCGCAGGCACCGACAGTTTTCAAACTCCGCTCCCCCCGGAAAGTTTCGGCTGGAGATCGAATATGCCGGATCCCAAACTGGCGGCCTCCCCATGCACATTCTCGACATCCTCGCCGATCGGAAGCCTTCCTTCTCGTTCGAATTTTTCCCTCCGCGCAGTCCGGGTTCCTGGGGGGAACTCTATCAGACCATTCGCGATCTGGAGCCATTGGGACCCTCGTTCGTTTCCGTCACTTACGGGGCCGGAGGTGGTACCCGGGAACTGACTCATGATCTCGTGGTCCGCATCAAGGAGACCACCTCGATCCCACCTGTTCCCCACCTCACCTGCGTTGGCCATTCCGAAGAGGAGGTTGAATCAGTCCTCACCCGCTATGCCGAGGCTGGTGTGGGAAACATCCTTGCTCTCCGCGGC
>JBBSJY010000050.1:0-24679 GCA_038256845.1 Verrucomicrobiales bacterium
CCTCGCCGCGCACAAGATGGCCGGCGAACGACCGGGCCACACGCTGCAAGCCACCGCGCTCGTTCACGAAGCGTGGCTCAAGCTGGTGGATTCACCGCACCAATCCTGGCAGAACCGCGCGCACTTCTTCGGCGCCGCCGCCGAGGCCATGCGCCGCATCCTCATCGCCCGTGCCCGCCGCAAACAAACCCAACGCCGCGGCGCAAGGGCCGAGCATCTCGACTTCGACGCGCTTGAAATCGCGAGCCCTGCGCCCGACGACCAACTGCTCGCCTTGAATGATGCGTTGGATCGTTTCGCCATACTCGAACCCCAGCAGGCGGAATTGGTCAAACTCCGCTATTTCATCGGGCTGAACATCGATGAAGCTGCCGAGGTTCTCGGGGTTTCCCGCACTACCGCCAAGCGCTGGTGGGCTTACGCACGCGCATGGTTGTTTGAGGAGCTCCAAACTTAGGTCGACGAACGTTTGTCGTCGCGGTTCTCACAAAGTATCTGGCCATTGTTTAGCTTATCAGCAATGATTCCAATCACCGGGTCACTGGCAGATTGGCGGAAGAACGGGGCAGTGGTGCCTCGATGCCGCTGCCGGCCTTGAGGAGCCGCTCGGGTTCGAGAGCGGCGTGGACGGCGAACTGACCATCGAGGGTTGGAAAACCCGGCCGAGCCGACGCTGACTCCCGAAAGGCAACATGGGGAAGGGCACAGGGCGGAGGCCTGTTACTTCTTTTTCCGGAGGAAGGGCGGAAGGTCGAGATCCTCGCCATCTACGACGTTGGGCTTTTCGCCCTCAAAACGTCCGCGCGGGGCGGATTCGAAGGAGAGCTCGCTCTGGGGTACGCCGGTCTTCACCCCCAGCTTGAGTTTTGGCGGATCGGCCACGGCATCGGCGGGCGTCCCGGTGGAGGCGGATTCGGTTTCCTCCTTCTCCTCCGGCAGATCCTCGGGGAAATCCCGCTCACGCGAGGGCGATGACTTCGCCCACGGGGAAACCTCCGACGCCCGTTTCTTCGGCAGGGGCGAGAAAGCGGATTTGGCCCGTTCGGGCTCGGCCGCGGGGGAAAGTTTTGATTCGGGCGCCTTGGTGAAGGTGAAGGCCTCGAGTTCGCCGGATGGCGCGGATGCCTCCTTCGCGGGCTCGTCTTTGGGCGGGCTCTCGGATTCTGAGGATTTCCGCGGCTCCTCTATTTCGGCGTCGGACTTGGCTTCCGCTTTGGCGTCCTCGCCGGTGCCGGGCTGCGGATCTTCCTTCTTCGGTTGCGGCTCGGGCTCCGCAAACGGACGTTCCTCTTCAAACAACGACGGGGCGGCGACCACCGGAGAGTCCTGCGACGGCGCGCGGCGGAACTTCGCAAGCGGGGAAACGGATTCGGGCCTCGGGGAATCGCGCTCGGGAGTGCGGGCGGGCTCCGGATCTCCGGCCCAATCCTCCGTGTCGGGTTGCCGCTTGGCCGGTGCGTCCGCGGCGGAAGTGAAGCCATCGCTGGGGTCGAGGATCGGATTTTCGGGCGAGCTCTTGCTGAGGGACTCGCGGGGCGCGGTGGCGAGCGAGTCCTCGGGCAGGGCGCTGATCAGGGTAATCGAAAGCGAGTCGCCCATGGCCGGATCGATCGCGGCTCCGAAAAGGACATGGGCCTTTTCGGGAACGAATTTCTGGAGTTTTTGCATCAGGAGCTCGATCTCGAACAAAGTGAGATCCTCGCCGCCGGACAGGTGGACGAGAACGGTCTGGGCGTCCCTGAGAAGCGTCCCCTGATCGAGCAGCGGGCTGGAGAGGGCGTTGCGGAGGGCACAGGCGGCGCGGTCCTTCCCACTGGCGAGACCGGAGCCGAAGAGGCATCGCGACCGGTTCGTGCGCAGGGCGCTCATCAGGTCGTCGAGGCCGACGTTGATCAGGCCGGGACGGACGACGAGTCGGATGACGGCCTTGATCGACTCGCAGATCATGTGATCGGCGGCGGCAAAAGCTTCATGAATGCCTTGTTTGGCGAGGACCAGTTCGCCCATCCGGTTGTTGTCGAAGGTGACGAGTGCGTTGGAAAGGACCGCCAGTTCGTTGAGAGCCGTTTCCGCCTGGTCGCGGCGGCGGCGGCCCTCGAAGGCAAACGGCATGGTGGCGAAAACCACCACGAAGGCACCTTCCTCGCGGGCGATGCGGGTGACGATGGGCGCCGCCCCGGATCCGGTTCCACCGCCCAGACCGGTGCAAAGGAAGACGATGCGACGGCCTTTGAGCGAGGCGCGGATCTCCTCCTCCGCCTCGAGCATCGCCTGGTGGCCCAGTTCAGGATCACCCCCGGCCCCGAGGCCCTTGGTGAGATTCACGCCGAGCTGGATCTTCTCCCCGGCCAGGCAGGCGGCAAGGGTGCGGATATCCGTGTTGAGGGCGAGCAGTTCCGCACCGTCGAGTCCGTCGAGGGCGATGCGCTCAAGCATGTTCGCTCCCGCCCCGCCGAGGCCGATGATCTTGACGGAGGAGGAGGGAATGGTCTGTTGCGGGTCTCGGGTGTAGGAGATCATTTTTTAAAGAGGATGAACATCGAACATCGAACGTCCAACCTAGAACGTCGAAGTGAAGAGTTGTGGTTCGTGGATTTGTCCTGGCGACGAAAATGCGGATCGGTTGCTATTTCCCGAACGGCCAGAAGAGCCTGGCGACCTTGCCGATGACGCCGGGGGGGGCGGCGCGCTCGGTTTCGAGGATCTGGGCGTAGCGGATGAGACCGATGGCGGTGGCGTAGTGAGGGTCCTTGAAACTGGCTTGAACGCCGCTGATTTCCGGCGGCTCGGGGCGATAGATGTCGCGGCCGAACACATCGAAGGCGAGCTCGCTGAAGCCGCGCATCAGGCTGGTGCCGCCGGTCAGAAAAATCCCCGCGCCGATGGCTTCCACCGCTCCGGCGGGCAGACGCTGGCGCACGAGTTTCAAGGTTTCCTCGAGCCGCTGGCGGATCACCTCGTTGAGGATGCTGCGCCCGACTTCCACCTCGGAGAAACCGCGGTCGTCGGTGAGCTTCGCGGTGCCGACGGAGTGCGCGGGATCGGCCGAGGCATCCCCTTCCATGATTTTCAGCCGGTCCGCCTTTGAAAACGGCAGGCCGGTGACCAGGTGGATGTCGTTGGTGACGTGATCTCCTCCCACGGGGATGCAGCCTGACGCGGCGATCGCCCCATCGACATAGAGGGCGTAGTCGGTGGTGCCGCCGCCGATGTCGATGACCAGCGCTCCGCGCTCGCGCTGCTCGCGGTCGAGCGCCATCTGGGCGGTGGCGATGGGCGAGAAAACGATGTCATCGACCTCCAGCGGCATTTCCCGGACGAGTTTGATGCTGTTCTGAATGCGGGTGCCGATGCCGTGGACAATATGGAAATCCGCCTCGACCGTTTTGCCGAAAAGTCCGACCGGAGTGGTCGCATGGTCGAGCCCGTCGAGCCGGTAGCCGCGGATGATGTTGTGGAGATAGACGTGGTCTTGCGGGATATGGACGTCGCGGGCGATGGTGCGTGCTTCCTCGACATGCTCGGGTGTGACCGTCGGCTCGCCATCCGCCAGACGGAAGGTCCCGCGGTTGTTCACGCCCTGGATATGAGATCCGGTGACGGCGAGGAACACGCTGCCGATCTCCACATCGCTGGCGTCCTCCGCCTTTGCCAAGGCATCTTTGAGACAGGCGCGGGCTTGCGAAAAATCGTAGATCTCCCCTTTGCGGACTCCGGCGGTTTTGGTGACCCCGATGCCGAGGATTTTCACGGCGGTATCAGCCTTCACCTCACCCACGACCATGCAGGTCTTGCTGGTGCCGATTTCGAGACCGACGTGAATTTTCGTGCGACGTGCCATGGGGTGGGAGAGGGGCGGGGGGAGGTTCAGCCGCGGTTGAGAATCTGGTTGAGGTCGCTGGCCCGGCCGTCGTCGCGGATCTCGACCGGGGTGGGCTCCGGCACGGGAATGGCCCGCGGGGGTGCGGCCTCGTCGCGGATCGTGATCGGAACGTTTTGCTTTGGAATCAAATTGATCGTGGCGATCGAATAGCCCTTGCGATTGGCGTGGTCGAGGGCGGCGCGTAGATTGGCAATCTGCCGCGGGTGATCGAGGAGGCCGAACGTGGCGACCGTACCGTCGCGGGTGACAAGGCGCATCGACCAATCGTTCGCCTGCTCGACGGACTCGATCCAATGGATCGCCTCGGGATCGGCATCCGCGGCGGAATCCAGCAGGTGGAAACAGAGCTTGAGGGAGGGATGTGTGACGTTCCCTCCGGATACGATGGCATCGCTTTCGGAAGCCGGCAGCAGGATGACCGGCAACCGGGAGGCGGACTCGAACTGGAGTTCCGGACACGGATAAGCCTTCCCGGAAGAATCAATCAACAGGCCGCCGATGTTTCTCTCCGCAGGGACCCCGGCATCGGGCGAGGCGATCCAGGCGCGGGGCGACCGGGCGGTCACCCGCACCACGAGGGTTCCCGGCAGATGGCGCTCGGCGTGGGCGCTGGAAATCGCGGGCAAGGCTGCGAGCTGCCCGGCGATGCGCTCGACGTCGAGATCGAAGAGGCTCGGCCGCGCGGTCAGATCGATGCCCACGAGGCGGGCGAGGCGGATCTCGTCGATGACCGGGTTCTCGTTGAGATCGAGGATCTGCAGGCTGAAATCCGGATTCTGATAGAACGCGCGCCGGATTCCCTGCCAGACGCCCCATCCGACCGCGTAAAGCACCGCGGCCACGCAGGCGAGTTTTGCCACGCCGCCGAGAAACTTGAGAAAGCCGAGCCAGGCAATCCGGGGAGACATCACGCGGACTTCCAGGACCTGGGAGCGCGGGCGTCGGTGGGACTTGCTGGTGTGACGCTTTGGCATGTCAGGAGCGGAGTTTGAGAGATAGCATCGCGATGGTCCGGCAAAGTTCCGGGAAGGAAATGCCGCTGGCGGCGGCCGCCTGCGGCAACAGGCTGGTATCGGTCATTCCGGGAATCGTATTGGCCTCCAGCACATACGGCCTGTTTTCCGCGTCGAGCAGGACGTCCACCCGCGAGTAAATCTCGATCCCGAGCGCGCGGTGGGCGGCCAGCGCCACGGCCTGCACTTCGCGGGTCGTTTCCTCATCGAGATCCGCCGGACAGAAATACTCGCTCCCCTGCGCGCCGCTCAACCAGGGATACTTGCTGGCCATGTCATATAAGCCGGCCGGCGGCGCGATATGCACAACGGGCAGCGCGACGTCATCGAGAATGCTGACCGTGAGTTCTTTCCCTCTTATGAATTCCTCGATCAATATCTCGTTGCCATACTTCGCCGTGTCGCGGATGGCCGCCTCCGCGGCGGCTTGCTCCCGGACGATATGCACGCCGACACTCGATCCCTCCCGTGGCGGTTTCACCACAAACGGGACGGCGAACGAGGGCAGCTTTGCCCCTCCCGCAAGGTCCAGGATTTCCGCGCGGGGAGTCGGCACGTTCGCGGAAACAAACGCCTTTTTTGCGAGATTCTTATCGAATGCGAGACGGCTGCTTGCGGCGCCGGCACCAGTGTAGGGCACGCCGAGACGGTCGAGGATTTCCTGCAACTGCCCGTCCTCGCCAAAGGTGCCGTGGATGATGTTGAAAGCGAGATCGGTCCCCGCGGGAAGATCAAAACTCGTGCCGGTGACATCCAGCGGTTCCGCACGAAACCCCAAACCGCGCAGGGCTTTCAACACCGCGCGGCCCGAAGCCAGCGAAACCTCGCGCTCGGAGCCCGGTCCGCCCATCAGGACGGTGATCATTGTGTCGGTTGGCATATCTTCGGGGGCTTTGGGAAAATCTAAAAGGAAGGTTCGTCTTCGCCGAGGATCTTGATTTCGGTTTCCAGTTCCACCCGCCGTTCCCTGAGGGCGGCGGTTTTGATCGAGTCGATCAGCGAGAGGACGTCGACGGCGGTTGCCCCGCCGCGGTTGATGATGAAATTTCCATGCACCTCGGAGACCGCCGCATGGCCCTTCTCACTCCCTTTGAGGCCCAGTGAATCGATCAGACGGCCCGCGGGGACAAACTCCGGATTCCTGAACGTGCAGCCTGCCGATGCGGCGACCGGCTGGGTGGACTTCCGCTTTTCGCGCGAAGCGTCCCAGCGCTCCTTGATGTTGGCGGTGGTGTCGCTCTTGCCTTTGAAAACCGCCTGCAGCGCGAAGTTCCGCCGCAGCTCCGGCACGTTCCGATATTTCGAGACGATCTCATCCCGCTCGCGAGTCCGGATGACGCCGTCCTCGTCAAGAAACGTGACGCGCACGACCTGGTCGAACGTTTCCACTCCCATCGCGCCGGCATTCATGCGGAGCGCGCCCCCGACATTTCCGGGGATGCCCTCCATCCACTCGAAGCCACCGATTCCGCTGCCGCCCGCGACGCTCGCCAGCTTCTTCAGCCGGACTCCCGCCCCCGCCGTCACATGGCCGCGACCATCGACCGAAACTTCGGAAAAAACCCCGCCCGTGGGATGGATCACGGCACCACGGATCCCGCCGTCACGGACGAGAAGGTTCGACCCGCGGCCGACCACCCTGACCGGAATCCCCCGCTCGCGGCAATAGTCGACGAGAAAGGCGAACCCGTAGAAACTATGGGGCTCCAACCAATACTGCGCCGGACCGCCGACCAGCATGGTGGTATGCTTTTTCATCGGCTCGTAGAGTCGGCCGTCGATTTCGCCCTCCGGCATCAGCGCCCGCATTTCCTCCAGGACTTTGAGGTCCGCGGCCAGCCGTGTGCCGGCCTCGTGGACGTTGCCGGCGCCCAGCGTGATCAGCAGGTCGCCAGGCTCCAGGACTTGGCCGACGGCATGGTGGGCCGTCGCGAGATCAGGCACGGAAACGGCCGGAACGTCGCCATGGCGTCGCATCGCCTCGACCAAGGTTTCCCCGGAGATCCCCTTGATCGGAAGCTCGGAGGCGGGATAGACATCGGTGATGAAAACCCGGTCGGCCGCCTGCAGGACTTTCCCGAAATCCTCGGCCAGTGCCCGGGTGCGGGTGTAGCGATGGGGCTGGAAAAGCACGATCAGCCGCTTCGGCTTGAGCGAGCGTGCCGTCTGGAGCGTCGCCGCCAATTCGGACGGATGATGGCCGTAGTCATCGATGATCCGGTAGTTCGGAGAGAGATAGCGGGTTTCGAACCTTCTCCTGGCACCTGCGAAGGTGGCGAGTGCCCGCGAGATGTGGACGAACTCCGCACCCGCGCAGTCGGCCAGGGCGATCGCCGCCAGAGCGTTGAGGACGTTGTGGTTGCCGGGAATGCCGAGTTCCACGTCTCCGAGGATTTCGCCGGCCTTTTTCACGGTGAACGCGGAGGAGCCTTTGAGATCCCGCAAATCGGCCGCGGTGTAATCAGCGTCTTCCCAGCCGTAGGAAACGGAGTTCGGGCGATCCGCGCAAAGCTCGAGCGCGACGGGATCTTCCGCACAGTAAACCAGTTTCCCGCGTGTCTGGTCCGCCAGTTTCCCGAAAACCTCCCGGATGTGGTCGAGATCGCGATAGAAATCGAGGTGCTCGGCTTCGATGTTCAGGATGACCGCGTGCTCCGGATGGTAGAGCGCCAGCGTGCCGTCGCTCTCATCGCCTTCCGCCACCATGTATTCGCCCTCCTCGGACCAGCGGGCGTTCGCACCCAGGATCGGAATCTCCGCGCCGACATAATGGCTGGGCTTGAGGCCGGACTCCCGCATCAGATGGGCGGTCAGGGCCGAGGTGGTTGTCTTGCCGTGCGTGCCGGAAATGATCATTCCCTTCCGCGTGTGGAGGATCGCGGCCAAGGCTTCCGCCCGGGAAATCAGCGGGATCCCTTCTGCCAAGGCCGCCTCATAGGCAGGGTTGTCGGGACGGATCGCCGAGGAATGCACCACCAGGTCCGCGCCCTTGACCGCCGCGCCCGAGTGAGGCGAGGAAAAGACCAGGCCGACTTTCTGCATCCGCACGGTCTCCGCCGTCGTCACGCGATCGGAACCGCTGACGCGGTGCCCCATTCCCAGCAGCAGCAGCGCGAGACCGCTCATACCCGATCCGGCGACGCCGATCAGATGGATTTGGAGAGGATTGCCCCGGTCGGTGAGTCGCTGGCTGAGATCGGTCATTTCCTGGTAAAAGTGGCTTCGATGGCGTTGCACACCCGTTCCGCGGCATCGGGAACGGCGAGCGTGCAAGCGGCTTGTGCCATGCGCTCGCGGGTTGGCAAGTCTCCGAGAAGGGACGCGACCAAAGATGCCAGTTTTGCGGAATCGAGGTCCCGCTCCTGAACCAGCCGCGCGGCCCCGGCGTCTGAAAACACCTCGGCGTTGCGCGTCTGGTGATCGTCCGCCGCGTACGGGTATGGCACCAGAATCGACGGCAGCCCGGCCAGCGCGATCTCGGTCAGACTGGAAGCCCCCGAGCGTGCGACAATCAAATCCGCCAATGCATAGGCCGCGGGCATCCGGTCGCAGAAGCCGAGCACTTTCACCCCCGGCCTTCCCTTCGAAATTTCCGCCACCCGATCGTAATCCAGGCGTCCGGCGATGTGGAGCACCTGAGTGCCTTCCGGCAAAAGTCCCGCTGCCTCCGCGCACAACTCGTTAAGCCGCCGCGCACCCTGGCTGCCCCCCATCACCACCACCGTGCGCTTCTCCGGGTCCAGGCCGAAGCTTTCTGCGGCATCCTCCCGGGTCGGCAGCGTTGCGATTTCCGGCCGGGCCGGGGTGCCTGTCGTGATGGTTTCCCGCTTCGGGAAGAACTCCGCCGCTGCCTCCAGCCCCAGGAAGACCCGGCTGCAGAAACGGCTGGTCAGCACATTCGCCCGACCCGGCCGGGCATTGGAATCGTGGATGAAGGTTTTCAGTCCCAGGCGGTGCCCCGCATACACCGGCGGCAACGATGTGAAGCCGCCCATCCCCAATACCGCGTCCGCCTGAAACTCGCGGATGATCGCTTTGCAGCCTCCAACCGTCCGCCACATGTTGCCGAGGAAAGTCAGCATCCGCGGCGAAAGCGTCGGCGGCTTGGCGACCGCTGGAACGGTCCGAAATGTTAGATGGGCGTATTTCGCCGACGCCTCCGCATCGACTTTCTTCTCCGAAATCAGCAGCAGAACCTCGTGCCCTCTCGTCCGCAGCGCCTCTGCCACAGCGATTCCGGGAAACAAGTGGCCGCCAGTGCCACCGCAGGCGATGAGGATTTTAAAAGAGTCGGACACGAGCGCGGGAGTGGGGAATGCTACGCCAATCGGGCACGGACTGGCGGCACGCGGCACAAGATCCAAAACTTTTCTTGATAATCCGGCAATCCTGAAAAAACGGCCGTTAGATCCGAGGATGCGTGGCGTCGGGCTGCGGAATGTTTCCCGGGCGCTCCTCGTGATCGGAAATCCCGAGGCCCGAGAAGTCGAACTCGATCCCTGACGACAAAACCTCGATTTCATCCGTGGCGAATTTCAGGCAGTCGCGGTAGAGCGTCTCAACCTTCCGACTGATCGTGTCCCGCGCCCGGACCGACCAGAGGGCGAAGCGCCGGTATGGGAGTTGGAAACGACGGACGCGCTCTTTCGCTGTCGTCACCGATCGTCGCAGAGCCTCCGGATCCGGCCACAAGCCGCGCCAGTAAGCGCAGGTTTTGCAACCGGGCTGGCGGCGGGACCCTTCGTGGGAAAGGAAGGACTCCCAGCCGTCCTCAGCCAGCGAGAGCTTCGGATTCTGGTCGTCTCGCCGTTTCTCGTTGTTTCTCCAGTCGGCTTGAAATACGTGAAACCCCTGAATGATCGGTGAGTAGATATTGGAGCCGCGTTCGACTTTTTTAGGGAATGGAAACCTTGTTGAAATTCGAAAGATTATCAGGCCATGAACCACTGAAGGACAAATTGCCTACACCTGCCAACCGGTCGCGGGTTCCAACGGGGCGCAGGAGGGCGCCTATTCCTCTACCGACCCCGAATTGCGATCGGCGTCACGACGGCGGATTCCCGCGTGTGCACGCTCGCGGGATTCGTTTGCTCCCTACGTTGTGGCTTCGCCACCAGCGGAAGATTGCGGGCGCTCCATGCTCTTCGTAGCCGTATTGAGTGGCGGAGATGTTTCCGGCGAGGGCGCCGGAAACGACACGCGAGGGCGCGTGTGCTTCCCGCTTCGCGCTTGAGGACCCGGCTTGACAGCTAGCTGGCAAGCTTGCTATACTGCCGACATGAAAACGACCATAGATCTTCCGGAAGATCTCGTCACGGACGTCAAAATTCGCGCCGCGCAAGACAGGCGCACGATGAAGGAAGTCACCGCGGAGGCTCTGCGTAGTTGGCTGAATGCCAGAAAGGAGGGCAGCACATCGGTCCCAACATCCCAACCAGCACTCACGCCCGAAAAAGTGAAACGCCTGGAAGCCTTCCGGGCGTACCGGGCTCACCTGGGAAAGAATCCGCCCTCGGAAGAACGGCGTGCCTCGCTGACTGACTACCTCAAAGAGCATCTTGAAGATCGGCAAACATTCGGAGGAAGGGAGGAGGCGAAGTGATTCATCTGGATACCAACGTCCTGATCAGGATGGCCGCCTGCGATCAGCCGGTCATGGACTTCGTCGAACGACAGCTCGCACTAGGAGAAGAAATCGTTGTGAGCTCAATCGTCTGGTATGAGTTCCTAGTCGGACCCATCGACCGGAATGACATCGCCTTCGTCCTCAGCTTTCTTGCAAGCGCCCCTATCGCCTTTGACGAACCCTTGGCGAAGCAAGCTGCCGAGCTATTCAACCAAACCGGCCGGACCCGGAAACGGAAGACGGACACCATGGTCGCCGCCACCGCTCTTTCATTCCGTGGAAAAATGGCGACCGGAAACGTGCAGGATTTCCAATATTTCACCGCCTTTGGACTCGAGGTTGTTGAGATTTAACAAGGGATTTTCCTGGGTCCCCGCCAAATGCGCACTGACCGTAGGCCTCCCTGATTTTCAGCACTTCAATCGCTTCCTCGAAGGCCGGGGCTCCGGCGGCAACTCCTTGGTAGCGGGTTGGTGGGCCGCTTTTCAAATTACCACAGCGAAGAAATCGAAGATGCCTTGAGTGGCGGCGATGTTTCCGGCGAGGGCGAGTGTGCTGAATATAAAATCGTCGAGGTTCCCACAGATGGTCGTCTGATCGCCCATCATTCCGCTGCCAGACCACACGCTGCGGCCCGGCAGCGGGCGGTCCTCGCGCATTTCACGCTGCCATCGGCTCTTGTCTCAACGTCCGTCTCCAACGTTTTCATAGCCAGAGAGGGGCCGGGTTCGGGAGAACGTAAAGGTCGAAGTCGAAAACATACCGCTGTCCGCCTTTGGTCTTGGTGATCGCCATTTGACAGCGGCGGTAGATCCAAGCAGCCTCCGCATTGCCAGCGATGAGGCTTTTGGAGCTTTTGGGATCGCCACCACGCAGGCACCCCACTCCTGGAGCGTCCGCCGCGCGGGACGAATTGTGAACTCCGACGACCACCACTTCCGGCGTGAGGACCGGGCCAGCAAATGGCGGCGCATTGCCGGCCACGTTTCGTCGCATCCCGAAGACCTTTCCATCGCGCTGGCCAACATCGACCGCTGGCTGGCTCTCGGCCGGGTCCACCCCGGCCCGCTGCGGGAATGGAGGGCACGGATTTTGGCCGCCCAAGCCTCAGCCGACGCCATGCACAGGCTCATCGATTTTCTGGCCGCCCCCAATCACGACGCGGAGCCTCTCAAATCGTGCTCTCCCTTTGCCGGATTGCCGCTCCCGGCCGATCCCGCCGCCGGTCCCGCATGACTCCGGCCGCCCTCCAGCACCTGATCCGCGCCGCCCAGGCCCTTGCCGAAGACCAGCCGATCCTGGTTCTCGGCTCCGCCTCGCTGCTCGCCTCGTTTCCCGAACTCGGAAACGATGGCGGTCCGCTTGCCAGCACTTACGACGCGCACCTCTGTCCCGAGCCGTTCGACGAACTCACCGCGACGATGCTCGACGAGGCGCTCGGTGAGGGCCGGGCCTACTATCTCCGCCACGGTTACCATGCCGATATTCTCCGCACTTCCATTCTCGAAACGCTTCCCGCCGGCTGGCGCGAGAGGCTCGTCTCCGTTCCCGGCACTCTCGCCGCCCTCGCTCTCGATCCCCAAGACCTTGCGGCGGTGAAACTTCTCGTCGGCCGCACCAAGGATCTGGCACTGCTCCGGGTTCTGCATGACGCGCGGTTGATCGATGCCGCCATGGTTCGCGAGAGGATCGGCATGCTGGGCATTCCTGTCGAACGGCTGCCCCGCCTGCTTGCCTCTTTCAAGAGCATCTTCGACTCGTGATTTCTCCCTCATCAGCCCCGTTTCGCCACCTGGCGGCGAAAAACCGGCAGCAGTTCCGCCTCCATCCAAGCGAAGGCTTCGGCGAGACCCTTTTCCCGGTAAAGCTTGCCGATCGACGCCTCGACCCGCGTCGGGTTTCCGAACGCGCTGAGAAACTCATTGGAAGTCAGGCGCGTGAACCACTCGCCATCCATCAGGCGGCGCTCCCGCAGGACGAATTCCCGTGCGAAAAGGGCGAGGACGGCATCCCCCACCCACGCCAGCTCCCTTTCCTGGCGCAATTGTTCTTCTTTGAGGCTCACGCCCGGGAGATTGGAACTCAGGGAATGGGTCTTGCGAGCCTTTCCATCCGCTCGCGCTGCATCCGGTCGCGCAAGCGGGTTTCGGACTCGGCGTCCCAATACCCCGGCTGGAGCTCGAGGAAGACGGAAGAATACGGCAGGGCGGTCGGCGTGCGGATGATCAGCACGTCGAATCGGCGGTTGGCGTCCTCCAGCAGGACGAGCAATGATTGCTGGTCGAGCTCGGTGGCCTCATGACCGTGGAGGGAGGCCCGAATTTCCTGGCGGAGACGATCGATGCCCGGCGCGAAATCGTTTTCCACCGAACGCATTTCCCGGGTGAGGAAAACATTGGGCCGGACATGCTGGGTTCTCTCCAGCGCGTTGAGGACATAATCCACCGCTTCCGGGATTTCCGCCGTGGTGACGACCTGTCGCACACCCGGCCCGCTGTGCGCGGGAAACGAGGCTTCCGCGATGACGATCCAATTCCGGTAGCCGAGCTGTCCGGCCTGCCGATCCACTGCCTCCTTCCAACCCGTGCCGGTGTCCCGAAAGGCGCACCCGCAGGCGGAAAACGCCACCCCGAGGGCCAGAATCCAATGGCTAACGCTCATTGGCACGGAGTAAAGTCCTTGGCCGCGGGCCTGTCAACGGGACGGCCTGTTTCCTTTCCGCACATGTCGCGGCGCCCGCCCGAGGCTGGCGGAAATGCGGAACCGCGCGGGCTGATGGTGGCTTGTCCGCTGGCAATTTCCGGACATGATAGGCCATGCCGCCGACCGAATCCACCCCACCCCGCGCCCGCTGGAGGCAGGAGGGCGGCGAGTCGGTGCTGGAAATTTCCGGCGACTGGCGGACCGACGGCCCCCCGGTGGAGACCGAGGGCCAGCCACCCGGCCAGGCTCCGGACCGCTACGAGACGGCCGCTCTCGTTTCCTTCGACTCGTCGCTCCCAGCCTTCATTCTCTCCCACCTCCGGACGCTCGATAAGCCGGAATCGGACGACGATGATCCAGGGCCCTCGCTGGAGGGCATGCCGGCGGACCTGCACGGCCTGATGGAACTGGCCTTGGCCGTACCCGAGGAAAGCGAGGCCGGCCGGAAGGCGCGCAAGTCCTCCGACATCCGGAAACTCGGCAAGGTGGCTCTGCGCGTCTGGGCCGCCGTGGTCTCGATAGCGGAATTCACCGGGATGACGGTGCTGGCGCTGGGCCGGTTTGTGACCGGCAGGGCACGGTTCCGGGCTCGCGATTTCTGGGTGATCGTGCAGGAATGCGGGCCGCAGGCGCTACCGATCGTAACGCTCATCAGTTTTCTCATCGGCATGATCCTCGCCTTCGTGGGAGAGGCCCAGCTCGCGAGTTTCGGCGCCAGCGTGTTCGTCGCGGATCTGGTGGGTCTCGCGATGGTCCGGGAAATGGGCGTGGTGATGACAGGCATCATCATGAGCGGCCGCACGGGAGCCGCTTTCGCCGCCCACCTCGGCAGCATGAAGGCCAACGAGGAAATCGACGCGCTGAAAACCTTCGGCTTCGATCCCTTCGATTTCCTGGTCCTTCCACGCGTGATCGCGCTGGTCCTGATGATGCCCTTGCTCACGGTGTTCTCAAACGTGGTGGGCATTCTCGGCGGTATGCTCGTCGGCGCGGGAGTGGGGGTTCCGCCGATCCTATACTGGAACGCCACCCTCGAGGCGGTGGATCTCACCAATGCCTCGCTCGGCGTTTTCAAAAGCTTCTTCTTCGGCGCCGCCATTGCCATCAGCGGCTGCCTCCAAGGCATGCATGCGGGCAATTCCTCCGCCGCCGTCGGCGAGGCCACCACCCGCGCCGTCGTCGCCTCCATCACCGCGGTGATCGTCATCGATTCCGCCTTCGCCGCCATTTTCACCGTCCTCGGAATCTGACCCATGCCGGACCCCACCGATCCCAAGACAGGAAAAGCCAAGATCACCGTCCGCGATCTCACGATGGCCTACGGAGATTTCGTGGTGATGCGGGATCTCAGTTTCGAGATCAGGGAGAAGGACATTTTCATCATCATGGGCGGCAGCGGATGCGGGAAAAGCACCCTCCTGCGCCATCTCATCGGCCTGCGCGAACCGGCGAGAGGGTCCATCCTTTATGACGGGGAGGACTTCACCGCCACCGATCCGGGCGAGCGCCACGACTTCATCCGCCGCTTCGGCGTCATGTACCAATCCGGCGCGCTGTGGTCCTCACTCACGCTTGCGGAAAACGTCGCTCTCCCCATCGAAGAGAACACCGATCTCACGCCGAAGGCGGTGCGCGATCTGGTATCCTACAAGCTCTCTCTCGTCGGTCTCTCCGGCTACGAGGATTTCTATCCGTCCGACATCAGCGGCGGCATGAACAAGCGCGCCGGCATCGCCCGCGCGATGGCCCTGGATCCCGATATCCTTTTTCTGGACGAGCCCGGGGCCGGCCTCGATCCCCTCAGTTCCCGCCGTCTCGACGACCTCATCCTCCGGCTCCGCGACAGCCTCGGCTCGACCGTCGTCATCGTCACCCACGAGCTCGCCAGCATTTTCGCCATAGCGAACAACTCCATCTTCCTCGATACTGCCACTCGCACCCAGGGTGCCACCGGCAATCCGTCGGAACTTCGCGATCACTCCGACAATCCCGCCGTCCGCCTTTTCCTCCGCCGCGGGGAAGAGGAAAACGCCACGCCATCCACCACTCCGTCATGAGCAAAAAAGCCAGCCCCACCGTAATCGGTTTTTTCACCCTCGTCGGTCTCATCATCGCCGGGGCCGCCGCCGTCCTTTTCGGTGCCGGCAAGTATTTCGAAAACACCTATCCCATCCTCCTTTATTTCGATAAAAGCGCCAACGGGCTCCAAGTCGGCTCGGACGTCCGCTTCGGCGGTGTCCGCATTGGCAGCGTCAGTTCCATCACCGTCCTCGTCGACCCCGAGGAAAACCGCAAAATCATCCCCGTAATCGTCGAGCTCGGAGAGAAAAACCTCCGGGCCATCAGCAGCGATACGGGCGGCGGCATTGATTTCTCCTCCCGCGAGGGCGTCGAGGAGGCGGTCCGGGACGGACTCCGGGCCGGCATGAAACAGCAAAGCCTCGTCACGGGACAGCTCTACATCGAGTTCGATATCCTGCCCAAAGCGGAGGCCTTCATCTATCAGCCCCGTGAAGAGTCCAAATACCCCGTCGTTCCCACCGTCAGCACCCAGATGGACGAACTGGTCGCCGGCATCGCCGCCGGGCTGGAGAAATTCAATGAGCTCGATTTGGACGCCGTGATGGTCGAACTCCGCGACGTCCTCAACGCCACCAAGGAGCAGATCACCGCCCTCGATGTCGCCAAGATCAACGACAACTTCATCGCCATCACGGAAGATGTCCGCGTCATCAGCGAGGACGTCCGCGCCATCACCAGCGACGACGCGTTGGCCGGCGCCGTGGACAACCTCAACAAGGCCCTCGTCAGCATCGATGAGCTCGCCACCCAGGCCAATGTCGGCCTCGAGCCGCTCCTCGCCGATCTGAAGGTCATCATGAAACGCACCGAATCCAGCCTCGAAAGCGTGGAGGCCGCCACCCGCGACATGTCGGAGGTGTCCAATCCCCGCGCGCCCGCAGTCATGCAGTTGCAGAACGTCCTCCGGGAAACCCAGCGCGCCTCGCAGGCCCTCCAAGAACTTTCCAACGACCTCAAGCGCAACCCTAACACCCTCCTCCGCGGGAGGGCTCCATCCGAATGAAAACTCATTTCCTCGCCCTCATCGCCCCCCTCGTCCTCGGCTCCTGCGGCAGCATTCTCTCGCCCGTCGAGGACGCTGCCGTCCACTACCTTCTCACCCCCGCCATTCCCGAGCGCACGGTCACCGGTTCCAAGCCCGGGGTCGCCATCTCGCCCCCCGCCCTCCCGGACTATCTCGATCGCCAGCAGTTGGTCAGTCGTACCGGGGAAGGCATCCTCCAGATGAACAGCATCCACCTCTGGGGTGAATCCCTCGATGCCGGGATCAGCCGCGTCATCGCGGAAAATCTCCGCCGCCTCACCAATTCGCTCAGTATCCAGCCGGCGAAAAACTATGTTACCATGGATTACGAGACCCTGTTGGAGATCCGCATCGTCCGCTTCGAACCGGACGCCAACAACCTCCTCACCCTCGATTGCACGTGGAAAGCCCAGCCGGTCGCCGGCGGCGTCGCCCCCATGCGCTCATTCGTCACCCGCATCCCCATTCCAGCCGCCGATCCCCTTCAGAAAAAGGAAACTGGAGCCGGCCCCCAGACCGCCCGCATCCGCGCCATGAACGAGGCGCTCGCCCGCCTCTCCCGCGAGATCGCGCGGGCGCTCTGAGCGCCCCTTGGACTGCGGCGGGAAGCGAAGCGCCACGCCGCTTTGGATTTCACCCGCCAGGCCAACGCCCGACAACCCCAGCCACCCGCCATGCACATCGGCGTCCCCAAGGAAATCAAGGCCCAGGAGAACCGGGTCAGCATGGTCCCCGGCTCGGTGGCGGAACTGGTGAAACGCGGGCACCAGGTCATTGTCGAACGCGGCGCGGGTGAGGGATCAAGTTATGCCGACGCGCAATACGAGGCGGCCGGAGCGATCCTGGCCGATTCCGCGGCAGAGGTTTTCGCGGCAGCGGAACTGATTGTGAAGGTGAAGGAACCCCAGCCGGCGGAGGTCGCGTTGTTAGAATCCCGGCACATCCTTTTCACTTATCTACATCTCGCGGCCAACCAGCATCTAACGGAGAGTTTGATCGCCAGCGGCTGCACCGCGGTCGCCTATGAGACGATCGAGGTGAACCGCCATCTGCCGTTGCTGGAGCCGATGAGCGAGATCGCCGGCCGGATGTCCGCGATCGTCGGTTCCTATCACCTGGCGAAACACCGCGGCGGGCGCGGGGTCCTGCTAGGCGGGGTGCCGGGAGTGGCTCCGGGGCGGGTCGTCGTCCTCGGCGGCGGCACCGCCGGGCTCAACGCGGCACGCGTGGCCACCGGCATTGGAGCGGATGTCACCATTCTGGAGGTGGATTTCGAACGCATGCGCTTCCTCGACATCACCATGAGCTCGCACACCGTGTATTCAAACGAGGCGAATCTCGCCGATCTCCTTCCGCGGGTCGATCTCGTGATCGGCGCGGTGCTCGTCCCCGGCGCGCGCGCGCCGAAATTGATCACCCGGGAAACGCTGCGTCTCATGCCGCAGGGCAGTGTTTTTGTGGATATCGCCGTCGATCAGGGTGGCTGCGCCGAAACCACACGCCCGACGACCCACCAGGATCCCACCTATGAGGAAGAGGGCGTCCTCCATTACTGCGTGGCCAACATGCCGGGAGCCTATTCCCGGACCGCGACCCAGGCGCTCAACAATGTCACCCACCCATGGACTCTCCTGATCGCCGACAAGGGTCTCGCCGGGGCCGCACAAGCCCGGCCGGAGCTCCTGAAAGGGATCAACGTCCGGACCGGCAAGCTCACCTGCCAACCGGTTTCAGAGGCTCATGGCATGGAACTCCACCTCTTGGACGACTTGCGATAAATGGCGGACCGGTCCGCTCACTGGTCGCCCGCCGGAAGATCGGAGAGATGCTCGGCACCTCGGATTTCAAGGGAGGTCCATGGCTCGGCGTCGCCGGAAAGGACCCGAGATAGCGGGGACGCCATCGAATCACCTGCCGAGCTGGCACTCATCTCGGCGAGGAACGCGGAGGGATCGACCTGCAAGGGGGTATGGGTGGACGGGGTGGCCGGAATCGCGGGGCCGGTCCCGCGGAGAATTTGGAAATGGAGGCGGGCAGGATAATGTCCGTCCGCCGATCCGACCGTGCCGATGGGAGTTCCGAGCGGGACGAGATCGCCCGGTTTCGCCTGCATGCGATTGAGGTGGGCATAGAGCGATTGGATGTGCCGGCCATCGGCGGTCCGGTGGCCGAGGACGATGACCTTTCCCCACTCCTCCGACGGTGAGGCCGCATGGAGGACCAAGCCGTCGGCGATCGCATACACGGGATCTCCAAGCGAGGTGACGCCACCACCGATGCCCTCCCGCAGCTCGCCGGGAAGAGGAGGCCCGCCCTCGGCGGCGGGTAGGCCGAATTTTCCGGAAACCTGCGAAAGCGGCCCGAGCGGTTGTCCGAAGCGGGCGGCGGTGGGGATCCGTGCCGCATCCCATGCGGAGGGCAGGTCGAAGCGCCGGTCTGGTGCGCCGCCCTCCGGGAGTGTCCGCGGGTGGTCCGCATCCTGGAATCCCAGGCGGGCGGTGCGCGAGGGGGCCGTGCCGGAGTGCCACAGAACATAAGCCACCAGCCCGATGGCGAGCACCAGGGTGACGATGAGGAGCAAATTGGGTGAGGGTCTTCGCACGGCGTGGAGCTTGAAAAGTTGGCGCCCGCTCCGCAAGGGGAAGGGCGGGATGGCTACCTCGCCACGAGGCCGGGTCTGTCACGCGGCGGCGGGGAATTCCCGCCTTTCCTCCTTTGACAAGCCGGAAGGAGCCACACACCCTGCCGCAGCAATCCCGCATCCCTCATTCCCATGGCCTACGATCTCATTGTCATCGGTGGCGGCCCGGCCGGCTACGTCGCCGCCATCCGCGCCTCCCAACTCGGAAAAAAAGTCGCCTGCGTCGAGGCCGACCGGGCCGGCGGCACCTGCCTCAACTGGGGATGCATCCCGACCAAGGCCCTGCTGAAGAACGCCGAGGTCTATCAGATGCTCACCCACAAGGCGGACGAGTTCGGGCTCAAGTTCGACAACCTTTCCTACGATTGGTCCACCGTCATCAGCCGCTCCCGCAAGGTCTCCGAGCGGCTCGCCGGCGGCATCGAGTTCCTCTTCAAGAAAAACAAGGTCGACTACGTGCGCGGCTTCGGCTCGATCGAAGGCCCCGGCAAGGTCGGCGTGAAAGCCAATGACGGTTCTACCCAGACTCTGGAAACCCAGCACATCCTCATCGCCACCGGCTGCAAGTCCCGGCCGCTGCCGCCGCTTCCATTCAATGGCAAAACGGTGATCGGCTCGAAGGAGGCGATGGTCCTGGCAAAGCAGCCGAAGGAGATGATCATCATCGGCGCCGGCGCCATCGGGGTGGAGTTCGCCTACATCTACAACGCCTTCGGCACCAAGGTCACTCTCGTGGAACTGTTGCCGCGCATCCTCCCGGTCGAGGATGATGAAATCGGCGACGCGCTCGAGAAATCCCTCATCAAGCAAGGCATCCGCTGCCTCACCAACACCAAGGTCACCGCCACCGCCGACAAGGGCAGCCACGTCGAGATCACCGTTGATGGGCCGAAGGAAAAGGGCATGATACGCGCCGAAGTCTGCCTCGTCGCCATCGGCATCCAGCCGGTGCTTCCCGGCGGCCAGCAACCCGAACTTTCGGAGCGCGGTTATATCAACGTCGGCGACCGGTATGAGACCTCCATCCCCGGAGTCTATGCCGCGGGCGATATCACCGGCCCGCCGTGGCTGGCCCACACCGCCTCGTTCGAGGCCGTGCAAGCGATCGAAGGACTGTACGTGGAAGGCCACAAGCCGCGGAAGATCAACAACTTCCCCGGTTGCACCTACTGCCATCCGCAGGTCGCCTCGACCGGCAAGACCGAGCGCGCCCTCAAGGAGGAAGGCATCGAGTACACGGTCGGCAAGATTCCCTTCGTCGCCATCGGCAAGGCCATTGCCTCGGGCGAGCCGGAAGGTTTCGCGAAACTCCTCTATGGCAAGAAACACGGCGAGCTGCTAGGCGCGCACATCATCGGCGAGAACGCCACCGAACTGATCGCCGAGATGGGGCTCGCCCTCGACCAGGAGCTCACCGCCGAGGAAATCCACGCGACCATCCACGCCCACCCAACCATGTCGGAGGTGATCCACGAGGCCACTCTCGCCGCGGAAGGGCACGCGATCCATTTCTGAGCCGAATTCACGAGAACGCCGGAAACGACCGGAGAGGATGGCCGGGAAACACTTTGGCGAGATCGATGCCGGGGGCTTGGCGGGCGAGGAGCGGCGCGAGGATGTCGCGGTAGTTGTGGCGGACGGGGAGATCGCCCGGTCCGGCGAGCTGGCTGGCGAGATCCGGCCAATCGGCGTGGACCTTCCCGCCGGAAACGCCGCCGCCTAACAGGAACATGACACCGCCGCGGCCGTGATCGGTGCCGGCGGCGCTGTTCTCCGCCACCCGCCGGCCGAACTCGGTCATGACGACGATGTGGGTGCGGGAAATTTCGTCCGGTCCGAGGTCCGTGGCGAAGGCGTGGAGCCCGGCGGCGAGACGCTGCATCGGCGGGTCCATGATGAGCGATTGGGTGATGTGGGAGTCCCAGCCGCCGAGATCGAGCGTGGCGGCCTGAAGGCCGACGCGACCTTTGATGAGCCGCGCCACCTGCCGGAGTCCGGCGGAAAAAGGGTCGGCTGCGTAATTCGCGCCGCCGGCAGGCGAGTAGGGGGTGCGGGTGAGGGCGTCAATCCGGGCGAGGGCGGCGAGTGCGCTTTGCCCGGCGGGACCGAGCTGCCCGGGGGCGGCGGAGTAAAGCGCGGCAAGGTTTTCGAGGAAACGGGGCGGGACGTTTTCCCCGAGTCCGAATTCATCGAGCGATTGGATGGCGGCGCACGACGGCGCGCCGCGCAGGCACTCGGGAAGCGTGGTGCCGATGGCGACCGCGGTGAGCGGTGAATTTCCCGAATCCGGACGAAGGCGGAGGAACCGGCCGAGCCAGCCCCCGGCGGCGAGCCCGCCGTGTTCCATGAAGTCCTGTGCCTCGAAATGGGAGCGGGATTCATCCTCGGAGCCGGCGCAGTGGACGAGCGAAAGCTGGCCGTCCCGCCACCACGAATGGAGCGGGCGGAGGTGGGGATTGAGACCGAAAAACCCATCCAGATCGATGAGATCGTTTTTCCGGATGCCGATGCCGGGCCGGGCGGCGTGGTATTGGTCGTCGCCATGGGGGATGACCATGTTCAGGCCGTCCGCACCGCCGCGGAGGAAGACGACGACGAGCGTTCCGGCGGGATCGCGGTCTTCGCCGACAAAGGTGGTGAGCTGGGTTTCCACGGCGGTTTCTCAGAATGATTGGAAAGCGGGGCTGGCGACGAGCAGGGCGAGCGCCGCACCGGAGTTCGCGGCGGCGGCTGCTTCGGCCGGGGTGGCGGCGCGGCCGAGGAAATGGGCGGCGAGGGCGGTTTCGCCACCGGCGGCGCGGAGGAGCTTTTCCGGGGCGAGGGAGGTGCCGGGGATGGCACGTTGGGCGAGGTCGATGGCGAATTTCCAGCGCCAGAGTAGGGTGGCCATCCACGGGCGCGCTTCCTCCGGATAACCGTCGGGTGTGGGAAACTGGAACGGCGCGTGACCGAGACGAAGCAGGTGGTCTTGAAGGGCCGGGCCGGCATCGGTGCGGGCGGCGGTGGCGCGCAGGGCGGAGACGACAAAGTGGAAGGGCCGCTTGATTTTCCCGCCGCGGGAGGCCCAGAACGCGGGAGTTTCGAAAAGGGCGGCGAGGGTCGGTCGGATCTCGCCCCCGGATTTCAGAAAGGCCTCTGCGACAGTGGAAATGGCGGCGGCGGGCGGCGTGTCATCGATGAAACGGCGGCAGAGTTTTTCCGCGAGGTAGCGGGCGGTGGAAGGATGGGCGGCCACAATTCCGATGATCCGGTCGAGGTCCCCCGCGCCGAGTCCGGCGGGAATCTCGATGCCCAGCACGGTTTTCGGACCGTCGTCATGGAGATCCGGGCGGAACTCGACTTTTCCGACGGCGAAGCGGGCGCTGGCGCGCTCCCGGACCGTCCAGCCGGTGAGGCCGCGGGCGACCTCCATGACGTCGTGCTGACTGTAGCCGCCGTGGACGCCGAGCGAGTGGAGTTCGAGCAACTCGCGGGCGTAGTTTTCATTCGGCCGCTCGGCCTCGTGGGCGCGGCGGTTCACCCGGCCGTCAAGATACCAGAGCATCGACGGGCTGAGCGCGGACGCCTTGAGCAGGGCGGGAAACGAGCCGAGCGCATGGGCGCGGATGACCTCGCGGTCGTCGGCGGGCTTGAGCCATTTCGAGTCGCCCTTGGAGGGATCGATGTTGAAGTGGTCCGACCAGAAATCGACCATCACTTCCTGGAGCTGGCGCTGGGAATGGCAGGCGCGGAGGATTTTTTTCCGCGTGAGCTGGTCGAGGAGTTCGCGGGAGTCGTATTCGAGCAACTCGCCCAGCGGCCAGACGTTGAGGGCCTCGAAGCGCCGGGAGCGGGCGTCGATGCGGGAGTCGTCGATGGAATCCGGATCGAGCTGGCGGGCGATGAAAGCGCGCGCGCCGAGGGCGGTGACTTCCGCGTGCTGGCCGGGGCGCGAGCCGAAGGTGAGGCGGTTCAGGACGTGCGAAGCGTCGTCGATTTCTCCGGCGGAAGGCGGCCGGAAGGCGCTGAGCCCATCGTCCGCAGCCGTCAGAAATGGGGCGAAAATTTCCGAAAGCGCGCTGAAGCCGCCGATGCCCGCGACCGCTCCGCCCGCGGCGGCGGATTTCAACAATCGTCTGCGGGAGATGGGGTTCATACTCCGGGGGGCGGCGTCTCCGGCAGGGCGCGGGCGGGAATTGCCGGTGGATGGTCGGCGGACCGGCGCGGAAGCCAGGTCAGCACGCTGGCGCCGACGCCGCTGGCGAGGACCAGCGGGATGACGATGAGCTGGCCGAGGATCGGCAGCAAGAATGTGAGGGCGAGCGCGGTCCCGCCGCGCAGCACGCGACGCCACGGTTGCGCTTCGTCCACCGGCGCGGGCATGCCGAAGCCGACCCGGCTCGCGAGTCCCGCGGTGCCCATGAGCCCGGCGAGAATCGGAATGGTGGCGAGTACCACGCCGATCCATTTCAAAGCGGGCGGGGCGGTGTTGGCGATTCCCAGGCCCACCGCGATAGGGATCACGGTGAAAAGCAGCCCGACCAGCGTGGTGATGACCGGCCGGCCATATTGTCGCTGGCATTTCGCGACATAGTCCGGAAATAGCGAAGTGGCGACGAGCCAGTGGCTGAGGAAAACGAAGTAAAACGCAAGGGTGAGCGCAACCCAGAGAAGGACGTTGGCGGTAGTGAGGTAGTCCATGGCGGCAGGATCCGGAAGCAATCGCCACCCTATGGAAATTTGGCCCCGCCTGTCAAAAGGGAATCACGCTCCGGCAGGCCGCCCCCAGCGCGATTGCCCGGAAAAACCTCAATCGTGGGCAGTCATTACCGATTTTCGAGAACGCCACACATAGGCCCCGGGGTCAAAAAATCCGTTTTCTGAAACCAATCCTTTGTTCACCGCGGATCACTTCACATGGCCTTTTTCCGCCCCCTCCTGCTCCTCTTGCCCACGCTACTTCAAGCCCAGCCCGGCACGCTGCTGCCATCCTTTTTCCCTCAGCTTTCTTCCCACGCCACGGTCAACGCCACCAGTCCCAGCAGCGATGGCTCGTGCTTTCTCGCCGGCGATTTTCATGAAATCGACGGCACCGCCCGCCCCGGTCTCGCCAAACTCAGTCCGGACGGCACCCTCGATACCTCCTTCACGCCTGCATCCGGCGCGGCGTCCGGCCTCTTTGCCCTGCCCACCGGTCACCTCATGCTTCTCAACCATGATTCCTGGTTTCTGCTCGATCCCGATGGCAGCCCGAACTCCGTTCTCGTTCCGGACCTTCCGAAAAATGAATCCGTCAGCCCTCAATTCCACACCGAAGGGCGCCTCTACCTCATTGCCGGCACCCCCGCCACCCTCCGCGCCTACCGCACATCCGATTTCCTCCGCGATTCCTCTTTCGTCTCAGCCATCACCACCCATCCCCCCTACCAGGCCGTTCCTGCCGCCGACTCCAAACTCTGGCTCCTCACCCGCTCTCCCTCCCAACCGTCCCCACTTTACTATAACTCAAACTTCAGCCACACCCTACTCCGTCTCCTCGAAAACGGCACCGTCGATTCCTCATTCACGCCCCTGGAACTCCCCGCCGAGCACGCATACTCCCTCGAAACCGCCCCCTCCGACGGCTTCCGCCTCGTCGGCGAATGGCTCATCCGCTACGGTTTCTGGCCAAGCGCCACCAACCGCTCTTTCACGGCCGACCAATACAACTCCGCCGGAGAAAAAATCG
>JBBSJY010000051.1:0-24347 GCA_038256845.1 Verrucomicrobiales bacterium
AACGCGTGTATCCGACTCGCCTGACGGGTTTTTCCTCGGCCCCACGGTCATCGATCTGGTAGGTGAGAACAACCCGCTGATGGAAACGGAGGTTTTCGGGCCGGTGCTGGCGGTGCTGCGTGCGAAGACGTTAGATGAAGCCATCGGCCAGGCGAACCGGCAGGCCTTCGGCAATGGCGCAGCCATTTTCACCAACTCCGGCAAAGCCGCGCGCGAGTTCCGCCGCCGCGTGAGCGCGGGGATGGTCGGCATCAATGTCGGCGTTCCGGCTCCTCTGGCATATTTCCCTTTCTCCGGCTGGAATGATTCCTTCTTCGGGGATTTGCATATCCAAGGCAAAGAGGGGGTCGAATTCTACACACAGCGGAAAACCACCACCACTCGCTGGTTCTCATTTGGCGACGGCGAAATCTGGGCCAAATGACATGAACTTCATTCTCATCATTTCCGCCCGGGTCGGCTTCGCTCTCACCCGCGAAGCCGACGCAACCCTCATAACCGAATGACCCTTCTGATACGCAACGGCGAAGTGGTGACGGCCACGGAACGCTTCATGGCCGACATACTGTGTGAGAATGGTATCATCACGGCCATCGCTCCCGATCTGGATGCGCCGCCCGATGCGGAAATCATCGATGCGTCCGGCAGGCAGATCTTTCCCGGATTCATCGATCCCCATGTCCATGTCTATCTCCCGTTCATGGGGACCTACGCGAAGGACAATTGGGAAAGCGCCAGCAAGGCCGCGCTCATGGGCGGGACCACCACGCTTATCGAAATGTGTTGTCCCGGCCGGGATGACGACCCGATCGAGGCGATCCGCCTTTGGAAAGCAAAGGCGGCCGGCATCGCCTCCTGCGATTACACGTTTCACATGGGCGTCACCCGCTTCGATGAAACCACGGGCGACGCGTTGCGAAAAATTGTCGGCGAGGAACAGATTTCCTCGTTCAAGGTCTTTCTCGCCTACAAGGGCGCTCTCGGAATCGACGACCGGGAGTTGTATCAAACGCTGGTCACTGCCGCGGAACTCGGAGTCGTGGTCACCGCCCACTGTGAGAACGCGGACTTGGTCTTGGAAACACAACGGAAGCTTGTCGCGGAAGGAAAGACGGGGCCGGAGTGGCATGAGCCGTCCCGCCCCGTGACCGTGGAGGCGGAGGGCTGCCATCATCTCACGGCCTTCGCCGAGCTCGCCGGCGCTGAAGTTTATATTGTCCACACAAGCTGCCGACCAGCGGTCGAAGCGATCGTCGCGGCCAAAGCGCGCGGCGTGAACGCACATATCGAAACGGTCATTCCCTATCTCACGCTCGACAAGTCCGCCGCGGAGAAGCCCGGCTTCGAGGGCGCGAAATATGTCATGAGTCCGCCGATCCGTGCGAAAGAACACCAGGACTTTCTCTGGCAATGCCTGGCCGACGGCACCATCGACACCGTCGCCACCGATCATGCTCCCTTTGATTTTCTCACGCAAAAGCACATGGGGCATCCGGACGCGGACAAGGCGGTGGACGCGGGATTCAATCCCACCGGAAAGCCGGGGAACTTCACCCTTATCCCCAACGGAATCCCCGGCGTCGAGGAACGGGTGAAGCTGCTTTACACCCATGGCGTCGGCACCGGCCGCATCGATTTGCATACGTTCGTCCGTTGCGCCAGCACCCGCGCGGCGGAGATTTTCGGGCTTTTCCCGCAGAAAGGCACCATCGCGGTGGGCAGCGACGCCGATCTCGTCATCTGGGATCCGGAATGGAGCGGAACCCTTTCCGCCGCCACCCATTCGATGGCCACCGACTATTCCGCATTCGAAGGCTGGGAAGTGAAAGGCCGTCCGGATACGGTGACGGTGCGAGGCAGGATCATGGTCCGCGACGGCAAGTGGACCGGCGCCAAAGGCTGGGGCCGGTTTCTGCCGCGGTGCCCCTGAGGATACCCACCCATGCACGCGCCACTACCCGCCGATGACAGCTTGTCTAACAAGGACCTCGCCCCGGTCCTGCCGGAGCGGCGCACCTGCCGCCCTTTGGGTCGGCATGGCCGTCTGCATTCCAACTTATTCCCTATCATGACCCTGCCTCCCTACGATCACACGCCGCTGCTTTACGACGGCCCTTCCGCCGAAGAGGTCCTCTCGCTCCGCAAGGAGTTTGTCAACCCCGCGATCTTCCATTATTATAAGAAGCCGATCATGATCGTGGAGGGCAAAGGACAGTATCTCTACGACGAAACCGGCCGCCGTTATCTCGATGGGTTCGGTGGAATTGTCACGGTGAGCGTCGGCCATTGTCATCCGGAAGTGATCGCAGCGGTGAAACTACAAAACGAGACGATCCAGCATACCACCACCATTTATCTCAACCCGGGGATCGCGCTTTATGCCAGAGAGCTCGCTGCGAAAATGCCGGGCGATCTCAAAGTTTGCTATTTTGTCAATTCCGGCTCGGAGGCGAACGACCTTGCATTGCTCATGGCGCGCGCCTACACCGGAAACTATGACTTCGTCGCGCTGAGGAACGCCTATCACGGCGGCAGCCCGGGAACGATGGCGCTCACTTCCCATCACACGTGGAAATTCAATGTCCCGCATTCGTTCGGCGTGCAGCACGCGCGAATGCCCGATACCTACCGCGGTCCCTTTGGCAATGATGATCCCGAGGCCGGAATGAAATATGCCTCCGATGTCGCGGAGCTCATCCAATTCGGCACTTCCGGAAAGATCGCCGGCTTCATCGCAGAGTCCATCCAGGGCGTCGGCGGCGCGGTCGTTTTTCCGAAGGATTACCTCAAGCATGCCTACGGGCACGCCCGCGCCGCCGGGGGGCTTTGCATTGCCGATGAGGTCCAAACCGGCTTCGGCCGCACCGGCACCCATTTCTGGGGATTCGAAACCCAGGAAGTGATTCCGGACATCGTCACCATGGCCAAGGGCATCGGCAACGGCTGCCCCCTCGCCGCCGTGGTCACCACTCCGGAGATCGCGGCCACCCTTGCAAGCAGGATCCACTTCAATACCTTTGGCGGAAATCCGGTGTCGATGGCCCAAGGCCGCGCCGTGTTGCGCGTGATTGAGAAAGAGCGTCTTCAGGAAAAGTCCCTCCACATGGGTGCCCACCTCAGAGAGGGATTCCGCCGTCTCGCGGAGAAACACGACCTGATCGGCGAGGTCCGCGGTCTCGGACTCATGCTCGGCGTCGAGTTGGTCATGGATCGCGCAACGAAAGAACCTGCCAGAGAAGCCTGTGCCGAAGTCTTCGAACGCTGCAAGGAACTCGGTTTGCTCATCGGCAAAGGCGGACTGTGGGGGAACACCCTGCGCATCAAGCCGCCCATGTGCATCACCCGCGCCGACGCGGATTTCATGATCGAGGTCATCGACGAAGCGCTCACGAGGATCTGAGGCTGCGGATTCGCGACTTGATCTGGAGGTCACCCGCGGCGCTAATCGCGGCGTCATGACCTACCCCGACCGCCGCGAATTCCTTGTATCCGTTAGCACTGCCCTTGCCGGTTTCGGCGTGATGGCCGCCGTCGGGCAAACCCAGAACGCCGATGCCGATTCCGGCACGCTGGGTCAGGGAAAATACCAGTGGCGGCATGTTCCGGAGTGGGGGGTGCTCGATGGCGATACTCCGGTGAAAGACTGCCACGCGATGGTCCAGACCAAAGACGGCCGCATCTTCCTTCTCACCAACGAGACCAAGAACAACGTCATCATTTACGATCGCGCCGGCGCGCTGCTCGGAAAATGGGGCACCGAATATCCGGGTGCCCACGGCTTCACGCTCGGCGAGGAGAACGGCTCGGAATTCTTTTTCCTGACCGACCACAACCGCCATCAATTTTACAAGATCACCCTCGATGGGAAAGTCCTCCGCACATGGGACTACCCGGTTGCCAGCGGAAAATACGCCAACGCCGGCGAGTTCAAGCCCACCCACGTCGCCCTCGCACCGGATGGCGGATTCTACGTCGCGGACGGATACGGCAAGAGCTGGGTCCATCGATACGATGCCGCCGGCGAATACCTCAGCAGCTTCGGCGGTGACCAGCGGGACGGCGCGAATCTAGTGACGGCACACGGCGCGTGGGTCGATACCCGCGGCGAAACCCCGCTCGTTTGGGTCACCTCCCGATCCGAGTCGAAGCTCAAACGCTACACGCTGGAGGGAGTCCTGGTGGATGTCATCGATCTCCCCGGCGCCCAGCCCAATTTCATCGTCCCCTACGGCGATCACACGATCATCCCACACCTCCGGGGCAACACGGGCGTCGAAGGCCGGCCGGACAACGGATTCGTCAGCATTCTGGATCCGGATCGGAAGATCGTCTCCAACATTGCCGCCCCCGCCCCGGATTACCAAGAGGGGAAACTCACGGCCCTCGGCGCCGATTCGAAGCTCTTCACCTATCCGCACGGCCTTCTCATCGATGACGAGGAAAGCCTCTACATCGCCCAGTGGAATTCGGGCAATACCTACCCGATCAAGCTTGAGCGTGTGAAATCCTGATCTTCAGGGATTCACCGCTTTCACCTTCAGCACGGGCTTTTGGTTGCGGTGGATCCAGACGCTCTGCACCAGTCCCAACATGAACATGCAGATCACCACGAAAGTTCCCGAATAGCTCACCAGCGGCAGGGGAATTCCTGTCACCGGCAGCAGCAGCACGCACATGCCGATGCTCTCGAACACGTGCGCGAAAAAGAACGCGACAGTCAGGCATACCAGCAGGCGCCCGGACACGTCCCGGCTGTAAAACGCGATGAAAAGCCCTTGGACCAAAAGCAGTGCGAAAGCCGTGATCAGCAAAAGGCTGCCGCGGAATCCCAGCTCCTCTCCGATCACCGCGAAAATGTAGTCGTTGTGTGCCGTGTTGCGGGCGACGAAGCCCTTGTCCATCAGAGATCCGGACGAATCCCAGCCGGCGCCTTTCCAGCCGGATTTGCCAACCGCCATCGAGACGTAGTAGGGCCCGTAGGCCTCCCCGAGGGTATCCACCTCGCGATCCTGCAGCATCCGCAGCCACACATCGATCCGTTCGGGGCCGCGGTCCGAAACCAGCGGCAGCGCAACGAAATACATCAAGGGGATCAAGCCCACCCCGATCAAGCCCATGAATGAAAGGTAACGGAACGGCGCGCCGCCGATGAGCAATGCGACGATCGCGACCGGGATCCACACCAGCGCCGATCCCATGTCACCCATGGCCATCACGATCAGGAAAGGAGCGGCAGCAGCGCCGCCGATGATGGCGATCCGTGCGAAGGGCGCGCCGAACCAACGGTGGAGCTTCGGGAGGTCCTGCACCAGCCACGCGATCAGGATGATTCCAGAGGTGATTCCGAGCTGCGCCGGTTGGAAACTCAGTCCACCGATCTCCAATCGGTGGACCGAATCGTCCACCTGCATCGCCATCAACATCAGCGCAAGGCTCACCACATACAGCGGGATTCCAAGCCACTTCACCCACCGGTAGTCGATCAGCGCCGTCGCGAAGTAAATGACACTGCCAACGACGATCCAATTTTTCTGCATCCATGCGTAATACGCGCCCGGTCCTCCGAACTGGTTGCGGATTTCGGCACTGACCGGCAGATGCCGGGCCGCACTCTCGATCATGAACACGCCAAAAATCAGGAGCCCGTACATGACCAGCACGAGCACCCAGTTCATGCCGAGAATTTTCCTCAGAAACGGTGTCATGAAAGGCCTGCGCCGCGACCATACGCCGCCGGACTCCGGTGGCAAGGCGAGCCTTCGCGTCCCTGGGAATTCCTCAGTGGGCGGCCAGCCAGTTCGGCCCGGTCCCGTGTTCGACTTCGATCGGCACCCCGCCCGGCAGGGGAAGGGCCGTTTGCATCGCCTCCAGAATCTTGGGAACCAGTTCGTCCTGTTCGTCGATTTTCAGATCGAAGACCAGTTCGTCATGCACCTGGAGCAGCATCCGCGATTGGTAAGAAGAGTCACGTAGCAGCCGGTCGATGCGGATCATCGCCAGCTTGATCATGTCCGCCGCGGTCCCTTGGATGGGCGTGTTGATCGCCGCCCGTTCGGCGTTTCCCCGGAGGTTCTGGTTTCCCGATTTCAGATCCGGGAAATACCGTCGCCGTCCTCCCAGGGTCTCCACGAATCCGGATTCACGCGCTTCGACGATCGTGCGGTCCATGAACTCGCGGATGGCAGGGTATTCGCGGAAATACGCTTCGATGATTGCCGCCGCATCCGTCCGCGGGATGGCCAATCTCTGGCTGAGACCGAAGGCGGAGATTCCGTAGATGATTCCAAAGTTCACCATTTTCGCAGTCCGCCGCATATCGGCGGTGACGTCCGCGGGATCGACGCCGAAGACTTTTGAGGATGTAATCGTGTGGATGTCCGCGCGGTTGCGAAAGGCTTCGATCATCGTTGCGTCGGCCGAGAGCGAGGCCATCACCCGCAGTTCGATCTGCGAGTAGTCACAGGACAACAAGGTGCAACCGGCCCGTGGCACGAAGGCTTTCCTTATCTTTCTGCCGGCTTCCGATCGGACGGGAATGTTCTGGAGGTTCGGATCCGATGAAGCAAGACGGCCGGTCGCCGCGACGAGCTGGTGAAAGTGGGTGTGAACGCGCCCCGTTTCCGGAACAATGTGGGTGGGAAGCGCGTCGAGATAGGTGGATTTCAACTTGGACGCCTCACGCCAAGCGAGGATATCACTGATGATTGGGTGCTTTCCTTCGAGAGTTGCCAGCGTTTGCTCATCGGTTCTGTATTGCCCGGTCTTTGTTTTCTTCGCCTTGTCCGCGAGACCGAGTTCGTTGAATAGGATTTCACCGAGTTGCTTGGGCGATGCGAGGTTGAAGGATCGGTCGGCATGGGCGTGAATTGATTTGGCAAGGCTGTCGATCTGCAACTGGAGTTCGTCGCCGATGACCGTCAGGGCCGCCGGATCGATGGAGATGCCTTCCATTTCCATCGCAACGAGGACCGGAACCAGCGGGCCTTCGATCCGGTGAATCACGGCCTCCTGTCCCGAGGCGGCCAGCAGAGGGCGGAGCTTCGCCGCAAGCTGGAAAGTGACATCCGCATCCTCTGCGGCATATTCCGCAAGCCTTTCGAGCGGGATGGTGGAAATGTCCAGATCCTTGGAAACGCGTGCCTTTTGGGCGTGGGCGAACAGGTCGTCCGAGACTTGCGGGTCATGGCTTTCCACCTGCACCAGATCCGCCAGCTTCACCGGGGTATAGCCTAACAATATCTCAGAGAGATAATCCATCGAATGCCGCCGCTCCGGAGCCACGACGGTGTCCGCAAGCATGGTATCGAAAAACGGTCCGCTCACCCCGATGCCATGATGAAGTAGGACCGAAAGGTCGTATTTCAAATTGTGGCCGATCTTCTCCGCGGGCCCGGCCAGCAATGATCGGAGATCTGCCAGGACGGAGTCCAAGAACGGAAGATACCATGCCTCGTGAGGTTTCCAGGAGAACGCGATGCCTAACAAACTTGCTTCGAATCGGTCAAGGGAGGTTGTTTCAATATCAAAGCAGAACGACGATTGCGTGGTTAGCTCCGCAAACATCCTTGCCTGTGACTCTGGCGTATCGGCAAGATGATACGAATGTTCGACGTCGCGGATCGTCTTGAAGGTTTTGAAGAGAGTCGGGGTGGTGGTTTCGACGGGGGCCGTGTCCGGGGAGTCCCCGAAAAGGCGTCTGGTGAGGGTGCGGAATTCGAATTCGTTCAACAAGTTCTTGAGCGCTTCGTCATCACGTTGCGAAAGCTCCAGATCTTCCCACGTCACGCTGACCGGCACGTCGCGCAGGATCGTGGCGAGTTGTTTGGAAAGCAGGGCTTGGTCGGCATAAGTCTCCACGTTCTCCCGCTGCTTTCCCTTCAGTTTCGCACTGTTGGCGATCAGGTTCTCGATCGATCCGAACTCAGCGATCAGCTTCTTCGCGGTCTTCTCCCCGATTCCGGGAATACCCGGGATGTTGTCCGACGCGTCTCCCCACAATCCGAGGATGTCGATGACCTGCTCCGGCCGTTCGATTTCCCAACGTTTCAGCATCGTCGGTAGATCGATGATTTCATGGTCCGAGCCTTTCCGACCCGGCTTCCACATCGTCGAGGCGGGGGAAACGAGCTGCGCGAAATCCTTGTCGGGAGTGACCATGAAACTTTCGAATCCGTCCGCTTCCGCCCGCAGCGTGAGCGTGCCGATGATGTCGTCCGCCTCATATCCATCCAGCACCAGGACGGGAATGGCGAACGCGCGGCAGAGCGATTTGACGTGGGGAATGGCGGCGGCGAGTTCCTCGGGCATCTCGTCCCGCTGCGCCTTGTAGGCGGGAAACAGGATGTGTCGCGAGGTGGGCGCGGAAGTGTCGAAGGCGACCCCGAGGTGGGTCGGTTTTTCTTTTTCCAAAATCGCCAGCAGCGTGTTGATGAAACCGTAGAGTGCCGAGGTGTTGACACCCTTGGAGTTACGGATCGGAGCCTGGATCAGCGCGAAGTGGGCGCGGTAGATCAGGGCCATGCCGTCGAGCAGGAAGAGGCGCTTCATGGCGCGAGGATGACGGCGGGAAACTAGATCTCCAGCATTAAGGAAATGTGCTCTGCGGTGAGCTCGCCCATCGACTGGCAATCGCCGAATCCGCTGGTGCCATGCATTTTGTCCAGATCGCGGGCGAGGATGACGACGTGCTCCCGCGGAGCGATCTCCTCCCGCCGCATCACCCCCAGCAACGCCCGCATCCGCTGGCTTTCGACCTTGGCCCGGCGGGCCATCTGGGCGTGCTCCTCGGCGACATACTGGTCGATGGTCTTTCGGTTGAGGACCTCGAAGGCGAGGCGGGTGATGCTGCGGTTCGAGGCGAAACGGAACGCGTGGTAAATGTGGCCGTTCCCCTCATACGATTGCTGGTCGAAATCGATCGCCCGCACCCGGTATTGGACCTCTTCGAAGTCCGGAGTGATGTCGACGACATAGTTGACGCTCCTCATGTCTCCTAACAAACGGATGAAGCTTCGCTCGGTGAACTTGGTGAATTCCTTCGCGATGCGCACTTTGTTCAGCCCCGGCTGCGTCAGGTGGTCGCGCAAGAACACGTCCCCCGGCACGCCCGCGATGTGTTCCTCGATGAGGGTGTTCCCATTGACCAGATAGTTGATCCGGTTGGGAGAAAGGATGTGTTCGAGTTCCAACCCGTAGATGCGTGACGCATCCGCTTGTTTCACATAAAAGTAATCCGAGTTGTCATTGAACAGGTTGGTGACCCGGATGCGGAACGGTTTGGAGTTTCCGAAATCCCCGAAGTCGATCCTGTCGACCACCAGGTGCTCGTGCTGCGCGGAGTCGCGGCCGAGCTTGAGTTCGGTGTAAATGGCGGTGAGGCGCGGCCGGAGCTCGGCGATCACCTCGGGCGAATACATGACCGTGAGCCAGAGAGTTTCGCGGCCGCCCGGATCCTCGTAGGGGATGGCTCCGCTGAATCGCCGCAATTCCTCATACACCTGCGGGATTTCGCGGAGGCGGTCGAAATGATATAGGTATTGCCGCAGGGGCGGCGAAACCTGATAGCGGATCTTGCGCCGGGCGATCATGACCGGAGCCTACGCCGTGATGGGGGAAAGGCCAGACCCGCGATTGGAATGGCCGCGGTTTCCGCTGGCATGACATGACCGCCTCATGAGGTCGCAAGAGCCACAAGGATCGCCTTCTGGGCGTGGAGCCGGTTCTCAGCCTGTTGGAAAATCGTGTCCGCGTGCAATTCGAGAACCTCCTCGCTGATCTCCTTGCCTCGATAGGCGGGGAGGCAATGGAGGACGATGTGATCCTTGGCCGCCCCCGCCAACAGATTGGCATTCACCTCGAAACCCGCGAACTCGCGCTCTTTCTCGGTCTGCGATTCCTGACCCATCGAAAGCCAGACATCGGTGTTGATCACGGCCGCCCCCGCAACCGCCGCCGCGGGGTCCTCGGTGATGGAGACAGTCGTCGCTTCAAGCGAGATCAGGAAATCCGCGGGCGGATGACAGGACTTTGGCGACGCAATGCTCAATTCGAATCCGAGGCGCTTGGCGGCCCACATCCACGAACGGGTCATGTTGGAAAAGCCGTCTCCAACAAATGCGATCTTCCGGCCTTCCCAGCCCCCCAGCTTCTCGCGGATGGTCAGGAGATCAGCGAGGATCTGGCACGGGTGCTCGTCATCGGTCAGCGCGTTGATTGTCGGAATCCCGGAAAGTTCCGCAAAGTCCGCGACGTCCCGCTGCGCGAAAGTCCGGATGATCGCGCCATGGACCATCCGGCCGAGCACGCGGGCGGTGTCCTTGATCGGCTCGCCGCGGCCGAGCTGGATGTCGTTGCTTGAAAGGAACATCGGAAAGCCGCCGAGTTCCCGGATGCCGACCTCGAAGGAGACCCGTGTCCGGGTCGATGACTTGGCGAAAATCATCGCCCAGGTTTGGCCGGCCAGCGGGTGTCCCTCGCGGCCCCGCTGGGACTTGAGATGCGCGGCGGAATCGAGCAGCCAGCCGATTTCGCGTGCACCCAGCTCTTCGATGGAGAGGAGATTCTTCATGGCAAGTAGTTATCAGTTAGATAGAGGAAAGCACGCCACGGATGATTTCGAGGGCCTCATCGGTTTCCGCGTCGGTGACATTGAGGGGCGGCAAAAGGCGGAGGGTTTCCGGGCCCGCGGCGACGACCAGCAAGCCCTTCTCCATCAGGCGGCCGACGATCTCGATCGCTGCGGATTTTCCCGCCGGGGCGGGTACGAGCGTGGGGTCGATGCGGATGCCGAGGAGCAGACCTTTGCCGCGGACCTCGGTGACGATGGGAAGTTCCCACGATTTCACCGTTTCGCGGATGCGCACTTCCTGATAGATCGCGTTGACCGCGAGGTCTTTCTCCCGAATCTCGCGCAGCACCGCAAGCGACGCGGCGCAGACCAGCGGGTTTCCGCCATAAGTGGTTCCGTGAGATCCCGGACCCATCAACGAGGATAGCATCGTTCCCTCCTCATCAATCGCGCGGTCGCTCAACCAGAACGCGCCGATCGGAACGCCGCCACCCATCCCTTTCGCCCAGGAAATCCCGTCCGGGTGGATTTCCGGCGCGATCATGCGCCAGGCCATCGACTCCCCGCAGCGGCCGAAGCCTGCCTGCACTTCGTCCAGGAAAAGCAGCAAGTCGTGTTTCTTACAAAGCGATGCCACGGCCCGCAGAAACTCAGGAGTTGCGGAATTCACCCCGCCTTCGCCTTGGATGGGCTCCAGCAAAATGGCCGCCGTTTCCGGCCGGACCGCCTGTTCCAAGGCCGACAGATCATTGAACGGCAGGTATCGGAAACCGGGCAGCAGCGGATCGAAACCCTCCTGTATTTTCGCCTGACCCGTGGCCGACATCGCACCGAGCGTCCGGCCGTGGAAGGATTGTTTGAATGTCACCACCTCGAAGCGTTGGGAACCGTCCGCTTGAGGCCGCTGGAGGCCGAAGCGCCGCGCCGATTTGATCAGCCCGTCATTGGCCTCCGCGCCCGAATTGGAGAAGAAAACCTTTCCCGGGATGCGGACGTGATGCTCGTTGATTTCCCGGGCCAGTTCGGCTTGCAAAGGGATCTGATAGAGATTGGAGATATGGATCAACTCCCCCGCCTGATGGCGGATCGCCTCCACCAGCCGCGGGTGGCAATGGCCGATCGAGCACACGGCGATGCCCATGCAGAAGTCCAGGTAGCTCTTCCCCGCTTCATCCCACACGCGGCAACCGGCCCCTCGCACCGGGACCAGCGGAAACCGCCCGTAGGTGGGAAGAACGTGCTGCGCGAAGGCTTCGGAGGTTTTCATGGTGGCTGGGGAAGGGGCGGACGCTAGCGGCTCGCGGCCAAATGGCAAAGCGGGAATTTGGGCGTGTTGGACACGTCCGAATCCGTGAGCTCCGGCAAGTGGTGGCCGGCCCTGCCAGCGATGGGTTTGATTCGTGGTGCGGATGGCAATCTCACAGGATTGCCGCCACGGCGGGAGGTCCGGTGGCCGGCCTGTCCAGAACTTCTCGTGCCTTTCTGGTAAGAGACACGGCAGAAAAAGGTTTCGCGAGGAAATCCACCGACCGATCGTCGGCGAGGTGATCGGTTAGCCCATCGGTGTAGCCGGAAATGAAAAGGAATCGAAGTCCCTTGCGGAGGGCGAGGATCTCATCGCGCAAGACGCGTCCGTTCATGCCCGGCATGATCATGTCGGATATGACAAGATCGATGGGTTGGTTCCCCCGCGCGGCGATCTCGAGGGCTTCGACCGGAGAGGCGGCGGGCAGGACGGTATAGCCTTTGATCGTGAGCGCCTGGGTGGAAAGGAAGAGGATCGCGGGCTCGTCCTCCACCAGCAGGATCGTCTCGCTGCCATGCGGGTCGGAAAACTGGATGCCGCTGGAAGCCGGGGCGGCAAGCGTGGACTGGCGCGGGAGCAGGATGAGAAAGCGGGTGCCTCTGCCGGGCTGGCTGGTCACATCGATGACGCCGCCGTTTTGCTCGACGATACCGTGAACCGTCGCGAGACCCAGGCCCGTGCCTTTGTCAACGGATTTGGTGGTGAAAAAGGGTTCGAAAACATGCTTGAGCGTTGCGTTGTCCATCCCGGAGCCGGTGTCGCTCACCTCAAGTTCCACGAAATCCCCCTTCATCGAAGAAGAACCGTCCGGGCGGTTGCGGGTGCGGATGGTGATGATGCCGTGACCTGTGATCGAGTCGCGGGCGTTGAGGACGAGATTGGTAAGAATCTGGTCCACTTGCACCGGATCGATCATCACGGGCCAGAGCGAGTCATCCGGATGCCATTGCAAGATGATGTTTTCGCCAATCAGCCGCCGGAGCATCTTGAGGGTGGTGTTGAGCGATTGGTTGAAATCAATGACGCGCGGAGTGATGACCTGCCGGCGGGCGAAGGTGAGCAGTTGGCGCACGAGATCGGCCGAGCGATCCGCCGCGTGGCGGATCTGGATGAGGTCTTCATGAACGGGCTTGCCCGCTTCAAGCCGATGGCCCGCCAATTCGGTATGTCCGATGATGACTCCGAGCATGTTATTGAAATCATGGGCGATTCCGCCGGCGAGACGCCCCAGTGATTCCATCTTTTCCGCATCTCTAACACGCTCCTCGAGCGCCTTGCGTTTGGAGACATCACGCACGTTGGCCAGAATCCGGTTCTGGCCTCCGATCTCGGTTCGGCGAAGGGAAACCTCCACCCAGAAAGTGCTCCCGTCGGCGCGCCGCGCGTGCCATGGAAAGATATGGGACCCTTCGGCAAGGACGATGCGGATGTTTTCGCGGGCGTCCGCCTCGGTGTAGGGTGGCTCGCCGGAACACAGATCAGTGATGGTGCAGGCGAGTGCGGCCGGCTTTTCGGGAAAACCATACATCTGCAACATCGCGTCGTTGACGTCAAGGATGCGGCCGGAAGTCTCCTCGTGAATGAAGATGGCGTCGGTGGAGGCGTTGAAAATCTCCCGGTAGTTGCGCTCGCTCAGACGAAGGGCCTCCGCGGCCCGTTTCTGGCTGTCGACGTCCTGAAACACGCCGCGCATCCCGGTGATGCGGCCGTCACCGGAGCGGACGGGCTCGCCACGCGCCTGTGCCCAGATCCGGCGTCCTGTGGCGGTGATGATCTGATACTCGGATTCGAAGGTTTCGCCACGTGTGCGCACGCGGCGGGCGTCGCGCTTGATGACCGGATGATACTCAGCCGGAAAGTAGCTCATGGCCTCCTCGATGGGGATCTGGGTGCCGACGGGCAGATCGTGGATTTCGGCGGTGATTCCCGACCAGAACAGTGTGGAATTTTCGAACGAAATCTCCCAATAACCGATGCGGCCCATGCGGCCCGCGGACTCCAGCAGGGATTTCGCCGCGTTGGCGTCATCCAACGCGCGCCGCATCGGCGTGATATCCACATTGGTTCCTGACACGCGGAGGGCCCGGCCGGAGTCGTCGCGCTGGATGTACCCGCGCGAGATCACGCTGATATAGTGGCCCTCGCGGTGGAGCAGCCGGGCCTCCACCTCGTATTGATCCTCACCCGCTTCCAGTGCGCTCTGGAAGCGGCTATTGACGCGATGGATATCCGCCGGATGAATCAGCTCGCGCCAATGGTCCGGGCCCGAATCGCGTTCTCCTGGAATCAATCCCAACATTTCCCACCATCTGGGGGAATAGATGAGTTGATTCTTGGCGAGATCCCAGTCCCACCAGCCGTCGTTTGCGCCCATGAAGATGAGTTTGAACCGTTCTTCGCTGTGCCGCAGGCGTTGTGCGTCCGTCACCCGCTGGAGGCGCAAGCTGAGCAGCTTGCCAAGCAACGCTGTGACAGGCGGATAGATTCCAAGAACGGGAAGGGTGATCACGCCGAAGACCACGCCGAAAACGTCGGCGGCAAGAGGTGCCGGAAATGCCAGAAAAATCGCCAGCATCGCGGCGTGGACCACGTAGCCGAAAGCGATGAGCTCCCGCCAGCGGATGCGGGCGAGATCCCGTTTCCGCAAGTGGCGCCACGCCAGGCCGATCAAGCCGGAAGCGAATATCACGAAGATCCCGATCGGTGCCCCGTCACCTCCCTGCCATAACCGGTAGGCGCTGGTGACAAGCATCGCCACCATGGTGGGAATGGCTCCGAAATAGAGTCCGGTGATCCCGATCACAATCGATCGGGTGTCGAAAATGATGCCGTCCCGGAAGGGGTACGCCGCGGTGATGACGGTGATGCCGATGAGGCCCAGCAACAGTCCCATTCCAAGCTGGCGCTTGACGGTCGTGCGTCGTTCCGCGGGCGGAAACAAGCTGTGGACGTACCCCAGGGCGATGAGCAAGGACGCGTTTTGCATGAGCGCCCAGAAAATCGAATCGGCGGCAAACAGGGTGGAGAATTCGGGCATGAAGCGGGGGAATGCTAGGTGATTGGCCTCGGAAAACGGTCGTTACGCACGCCAGCGACGGGTTTCGCGCCGCAGCTTCCAGCCGAATTTCATCGAGCACGGCTTGGGGCGCTTGGGATGGAACTACACAGAGTGCCGGGATAAGTCAAAAATCCCCTTCGAAATCCCCCGCCCGGAGTCTTCGCTCATTTCTGGCACACCCGGCACCAGTAGGTGGAGCGTTGGCCGAGGGTGGCGTGGGAGATCCCGGTTTGGCAAACGCGGCAGGGTTGGGCCTTGCGATCATAAACGGCAAGGCGCTGGCGGAAGTAGCCGGGCCGTCCGTCGGACTGAAGGAAGTCGCGAAGGGTGGTGCCACCTTCGGAGATGGCATCATTGAGGACGTCGCGGATCGCTTGCGCGAGTTTTGCAACGCGGGGTCTGGACAGGCGTCCGGCCGGGGTGGCGGGGCGGATGCCGGCGCGGAAAAGCGCCTCCGAGGCATAGATGTTCCCGACTCCCACGACGATCTTCGCATCCATGATGACCAGCTTGATGGCGGCCGTCCGTTTCGCGCAGGCGGCAGCGAGATGGGCGGCGGTGAAATCATCGCCCAGCGGTTCGGGTCCGAGCGCCTTGAGAAGCGGATGGGCGGAGGGGTCCGGATCGGTGAGATGGAGGACGAGTCCGAAACGCCGGGGATCGTGAAAGCGGAGCTGGCTGCCGCCGCCGAGAGTGATCGCGACGTGGTCGTGCTTCTTCCAGGGATCCGCGGGATCGATGACCCGCAGTGAGCCGGACATGCCGAGATGGAGCAATAGCGTGCTGCCGTTTTCCATATCTAGCAGAAGATATTTCGAACGGCGCCGCACGCCGAGGATACGTTGGCCTTCCAGGCTGGAGAGGGAGTCGGAAACCGGTTGGCGGAGATCGCGGCGGCGGACGATGATTTCTCGGATCAGGGCGCCGGTGACGTGGGGCTCGATGCCGCGGCGGGTCGTTTCGACTTCGGGAAGCTCGGGCACGATGAATCAGGACAGGACGTAGAAGGCGATGGCGATGACATGGCAGGCGCTGCCGCCGAGCACGAAGAGATGCCAGATGGCATGGTTGAACGGGAGCCTTTGCCAAGCGAAGAAAACGACTCCGAGCGAATAGGTGACCCCGCCGGCGACAAGCCAGGCGACTCCCGCGGCGGGCACGGACTCCAGCAGCGCGCCGAAGGCCGGGAGAATCAACCACCCCATCCCCAGATAAAGCGCTGTGGAGATCCAGTGGTCCTTTTTTCCTTTGAGAAACGTCTTCACGAGGACGCCCGAGATCGCCAGAAGCCAGACGATCGAGAAGAGCCACCAGCCGGTCGGGCCGCGCAGGCTGATCAGGGTGACGGGCGTGTAGGAACCGGCGATGAGCAAATAGATGCAGGCGTGGTCGAGCGCCTGAAATCGCGCCTTCCATTCGGCCGCGGTGAAGAAGTGATAGAGGGTCGAGGAGGAATACAGGAGGATCAGCGAAGTGCCGAAAATGATGGAGGCGAAGATCCGGACAGGATCGCCATTCGAAAGCAGCAACATCCCCACCAGAGCGAAGGTGCTGAAGATGACGCCGGCCGCATGGGTGAGAATGCTCGCGACCTCCTCGCGATGGGTGTCGCAGAGGTCCGAGCGGGCGGCGGATCCGAGCATCATGGGACGGGATGTTCACTCGCCCACGCCCGCCGGTTTGTCGAGATTTCCGTCGCGATGATGGGGATGGCCTCCGCAAAATCCCGACAAAGTGGATGATCTTTCGGCTTCGCGGCGGGGCGGGGGATGTCTAGAAGACAGCGGTGAATGAAGCGGAAGATCCCTCAGCCGATCCCGGACTCGCGGCGTTGCGGGCGCGGATCGATGCGGTGGAGCGGGATTACCGCGCTTCCATTTCGTCGCTGCGGACGGAGTTGGCGATTCTTCAGAAACGGGCGAAACCCCTCGTGAGATTGGCTGAGCCGGAAGGTCCCGCACGGGTCGTGCCGCCGCCGCTGCCGCCCCCGCCTACCGCTCCGGTCGAAGAACCGGCGACTGCCGTGGCGGTTGATCGCGCGCCGGATGAAGCGAGGGGAATCCCGATTCCCGAATCTCCGGCCGAGGCGGACCCGGAAGCTTCGTTCGAAATCCAGCTCGGAAAAGTCTGGCTGGTGCGGCTGGGGATCGCGCTGCTGGTGACCGGGCTCGTTTTGTTAGGAAATTATGCCTATCAGAACTGGGTCCGCGAGCTGCCGAATGGCGTGAGACTGGCCGCGCTGTTCGGCTGCGCGGGGCTGCTGTTCGAAACGGGCCGCAGGCTGGCGGCGCGACCGAAGTTGAGAAATTTCGGCGAGGTGGTTTTGGCGGGCGGGCTCGCGTTCGGATACTATTGCGCTTTCGCGGCGCACCACGTGGCGCGGCTGAAGGTGATCGACAGCCCGGTGGTGGCGGCCTTGCTGCTGTTCGCGGCGGCGGCGACGATCGGTGGGGTCTCGTGGCTGCGGCAAGCGAAGGTGACGGCGGTGATGGCCTTCGTGCTCGCTTCCTATTCGACGATGCTGCAACCGATCGGCTGGCTGTCCTGCGTTTCGAGCGTGTTTCTGGCGGCGGGCGGGGTGGCGATGATGCTGAGGCCGGGATGGGCCGGGCCGGGGATCGCCTCGCTGTTCGGAACGTACGTCGCGTTTTTCGGCTGGCAGTTTCTCGGAGCATCCCAAGGCAGCCTGGAGGATCCGGCGGTGTTGTGGTTTTTGCCGCCGGTGTGGGTGTTGTTCTCACTGCCGGGGGCGACCGGCCGTTTTGACGTTTCGCTGACGGAGCGGGCGCGCTCGTGGTTCACGGGCTCGAACAACATCGCGTTTTTCCTGCTGTTCAGCGCGGTGTGGCGGGAGCGGTTCGATGAAGCGGACTATTGGCTCGTGCCGGCGGTCTTCGGTCTGGTGCTGGCGGTCATGGGCATCGCCGGGCGGCGGATCGAGCGGGCGTCCGGCGGGGTGAATCTGGCGCATGGATTGGCGGCGCTGAGCCTGGCGTTGGTGCTGAAGCTGGACGGATTTCATCTCGCGCTGGGGCTGGCGGGGCAATCGCTGGCGCTGGCCTCGGCTTTCTCGCGATTCAGGGGGCGGAGCGAAGCGTTTTTCTCCGTGGCGGCGGGCGTGGGGGCTTGTGCGCTGGTCGCATGGGTGGTGGCCGAGCCCGCTCACGCGGCCACGATCCCGGTCTGGAGCGCGGGGCTGGCGGTGCTGCTGGTGGCCGCGGCGGCGCTGGTTCTTCGCCGCGGGGTGGACGGTTGCGCGGATGGGCTGCGCGAGGCTACCCGATTCGGTGGCGCACTGGTGTTTGTCGCGGCCGTTCTCGCGGGGATTCTCGGCTGGTGCTGGAGATTGCCCGGCGAATGGCCGTTGCCTGTCGCGGCGGCGCTGGCTACCGGGTTGGGCGCGGGATTTGTATTTCTCGATCGGGAAAGACGGATGCCCGAGGTGGCCGCGGGAGCCTTGTTGTTTTTGATCGCGGCAGCGGTTTTCCTGATCGGTGCGGAAGCCCCGATCGCGATCGCGGCGGCGGTGTTGCTGGCGTTGGCGGGTTCGTGGGTCTGGCATTTGCCCCAAGAGCGTGATGAGGTTTTCGAGCCGATGAGGAAATTATCGGCGTGGTTTCACAGCGTCTTCGTGGCGGTGGCGGCGGCCTTTTTCGTGGAGCGGGGGAGCTGGGATGTCGGCCAGACCGCCTTCGGGTTTTCGCTGGCCGCCCTGGTGTTGACGGGAGCGGGGCTGTGTTTGCGCTGCCACCGTCTGCTGCCGTGCGTGGCGGTGCTGGGCTTGGTCGGCGCGCTGTCCGCGGTGGCAGAAACATCCGAGTGGGGATGGGCGTTCGGGATCGCGATCTGCGGGCTGGCGGCGGTAGGCTTGCTGAGGCTGCCGTGGGCCCGCGGGCGCTGCGAGGATCCGGGCGGGACCGCGGAAAAAATTCTGCGCGGGGCGGCGTTCGTGGCGGTGTGTCTCGGTTGGTATCGATTCTCTCCGGATTTCTGGGGCGACTGGCTGGCCGGGACGGCGCTGGTTGTGGCGGCGGTGGCGGGATTCCGGAAATGGCGGCTGCCGGAGGAAGCGACGGGATTTCTGCTGGCGGCGGGCCTGTGGCTGGCAGTGGAAATGGTTACGACGCGATGGGATCCGTTTCCCTACCATTCCTGGCGTGGGGCGGCCGTGGTGCTCGGCCTGCTGGCTTTTCCAATGATCGGCGCGCGTGGAGGGCGGCACGATGGGGAACAGTGGCGGATGGCCGGAGCGAATTTCGCCACGGCGATCGCCTGTGCGCTGGCCGCTCTGTGGGCCACGCAGATGTTGGTATGGCGGTATGATTGGAATGCCGCGGCCGTGCTTTGGTCGCTGCTGGGATTCGCGGCGGTGTCCGCCGGCCTGTGGTTGCGGCGGGTGGTGTTCCGTCAGATGGGATTCGTGCTGCTCGCCCTTGCGATTTTGAAAGTGTTCGCGGTGGACGTGTGGGATTTCACGGCCTTCATGCGGGTGGTCTCGTTCATCGTCCTCGGTGCCGCGATGACACTGCTCGGACTTTTCTACAATCGCTTCGTCCCGGCGATGAAGCGGTTGTTAGATAAGGGCTAACCTACGGTCTTTGGCAACGGCGAGCCAACATCCGCACTCTAAATCAAATCCATCGTCCTATGCCACCGTGTCATGAAGCCAAATTCGGCAACTCACTGCCATCCCTTGCCCCCATTGTGAATGCTTCCGCTGCAATCGTTCCGGCCCCCTGGCAGCCGGAGCCATCCGGGCGACTGCAGCACGCGGTCGACTCCACCGTGGAAAGCGCTGCCGCCCGATTCCCTACGCTGAGAAAAGAAGATCTCGCGATCACGCTGGTTGACGTGGCCGATCCGGACAGGCCGCTTTGGGGCCGCTTCCGCGGAGACCGCCAGATCTATCCGGCCAGCGTCATCAAGCTGTTCTATCTTGTCGCGATCCACCAATGGATGGAAGATGGCAAGATTGCTGATGGCGAAGAAATACGGCGCGGAATGCGCGACATGATCGTCGATTCAGGAAATGAAGCCACCCAATATCTCGTTGACGTCCTCACCGGCACCACAAGCGGCCCTGATCTTGGGGAAACGGAGATGGAGGCATGGTTTCACAGACGGAATGGGGTGAACCGCTATTTTGCCTCGCTCGGATATGCAAAGGTGAATGCGAATCGGAAACCTTGGACAGTGGGACCGTACGGACGCGAGATGCAGTCGGTGAAGATGCACGAGCCCCTCCACCGAAACTGGCTCACCACCGATGAGACGGCCCGGCTGTTCAGCGAAATCGCGGCGGGCAAAGCCGTTTCGCCCGTACGCTCGAAGGAAATGATGGGACTGCTGGAGCGGGATCGAAACGGGAAGGATCCGGAGGCATCGGACTTCTTCGCCGCGGGTCTGCCGGAAGACGCGAAGGTGTGGGCGAAGGCGGGGTGGACCAGCCAAACCCGCCATTCCGCCGCTTATATCAAGCTGCCGGCGGGAGGGGAATTCGTGCTCGTCGTTTTTACCGAGCACCAATCCGAAAACAGGGATCTCCTGCCAACGATCGCACGCCAAATCTCCGGCACGCTTGGCAGCAGGCCGACTGCCCGCATCGATGGAAGATGATTTAACTGACGGAAGTCGATTGATCCAACAAATGGTCCTCAGTGGGTTTGATATCCTGGCTGATCAACTTCAAGTTTCATTCACACGGGGTGGACAATGGACTCAATTGACCGAGGTCAGCCGTAACGATGCCGACATTTCCGCTGTACCTGAACCCAGCGGGATTCTCGTGATCGGCGGACTCCCTGGAGCAGCACTCACCCTCCGTGTCCGCCGCAAGTCGGCCTAATACAAGGTTGTATTCTATCTGAAACAGGCGTTGGCCGGACCGGATGGCGGGGAAAAGGGGGTTGTTCCAAATCGTCATCCTCGCGGTCGGAGGCGAGGGCGCTTTCATCGAGAAAAGCTTGGAGGGATTTTCCTTTCACGACGGCCGCGCGAAGGCTGTCGATGACGCTGTGGATGCCTTCGCCGCGTTGCTGGCGCTCGCTGTCGGATTTGCAGGCGCGCTCGATCCACGGGATGTACTCGAAATGATCGCGGACGTCGGCGTGTTCGCGGAGGATCTTTTCCGCCGGCAGCAGCAAATCGTCGAAATCCACGGCGTTCTGCGCGCGCAGCTCGTTCTGATAAGCCACTGCGAGATTGGCGAAATAGTCATCTTCCAAATCGCCAGGCTCGGTGCCCTTGTTCTTGGCTTTTGAAATGGCGGAGAGCACCTCGTCGGGCTTCACCTTTTCGGAAGAACCGCCATTGCGGACGAGCAGTTGTTTCATCATGCCGACCTGGTCCGAATGCGAGCAGATCGAAAATTCTTCTTGTAGCCGAGCTTGTCGATGCCGCCGCGCAGGATGCGCACGCACAGCGAGTGGAAGGTGCAGACGGTCATCTCGCCCGCGGCCTTCTTGGACACCATTCCGCCGATGCGCTCGCGCATTTCCGAAGCCGCCTTGGTGGTGAAAGTCACCGCCAGGATCTCCGCCGCCGGGATCTTCTTTTCCAGCATGTGAGCGATCCGGCAGGTGACCGTGCGGGTTTTCCCGGTCCCCGCGCCCGCCAGGATCAGGACCGGGCCGTCGAGCGCGCCCACGGCCCGGCGCTGGGCGGTGTTGAGGGAGTCGAATGAAAACGCGCGGCCCATCTGCGGGCGGGACTGAAGCGGGCCGCGGCCCTTCTGGCATCCGCGCGATGGAGCGGATTTCAGACCGTCCCCGCCGCGCCGCCGTCCTCCGTCTGCACGATGCTCTCGATTTCCGCCGGCGTGAACTCGATCCCCTTGATTTCCAATCGCGGCGGCCGATGCGAGTGGGCCTTGGCGTCTTCCAAAATTCTCAGCAAGCCGGTCACCGGTTTCGCGAAATCCCGCAGCTTCACCGTCACCCTCCGGGAAAGAATCACGCCCCAGCGCGTCTCGAACGCCCGCTTTTTCGCATCCAGCTCCTCCCGCCATTTCCGGTAGCCGTCCTCCGCCCCCTGCGCGTCGAAATTGAACTGTCCCTGATCGAAGTCCACGGCCAAAGGAAGCCTGCGGCGAGGTCGCTTGAGAAGCAAAAAGAGACTCGGGCCATTCCCCCCCCGGGGGGGGATCCCGCAGTTCGTCAGAACCCGAACGAGGTGCCGAGGCTGACCTGGCTGGGCGTCTCCGCTCCCGACCGGATCTCGGCGCGGTAGCCGATCCCCACGCTGATCGAGTAGCTGGCTTTCCGACGTGCGAAAGTTTCCGCGAAATCGTCTTTCAAGCAGGATTGGAAGCCGATTCCGCTGCGGAGAGTGAGGCGATCGGCTAAATCCGTTTCCGCGGCCAGGCTGAACTCGGCGACGAAGGTTTCATGCTTCGTCCGGTCCACGGCCAGCGCGATCGGGGCGAACTCGACATACCCGCAGGGTTGACCGGCGTGGTGGCCCTCGCCGGGGGCATCCAAGGAGCGGCGCTGAAGTCGGACGGAACGGTGGTGACTTGGGGCCCTTTCTCCACTCCGGTTCCACAGACCTCCGGTCGGGCGGGAGCGATTTGCTCCGAGGGATCCGGCCGATGGCGCTGGTGACGCCGCATCCGGACATCGTCATCAAAGAGGCGGGACAGCATGTTTCCGGCGGCGCCAACGTGGATTTTTCGTGGACGAACCTTGGCGCGCCGGTGGTGAGAACTTTCACCGTCACCAATCTTGGCGCGATCTCGCTGAGCGGCATTTCGTTGACCAAGTCCGGGGCACTCCCGGGCGATTATAGTTTGAGCAGTCCGCCCGCGACCTTGGCACCCGGGGCATCGGCCACTTTCACCGTGACCTTTTCACCCACCGCCATCGGGGCCCGCCCGGCGATCCTCCATGTGGCTTCCAATGATCCCGATGAGAATCCTTACGACATCGCGCTGGTCGGCCGCACGCCGATGTCGGTGGCCGGATGGGGCTTGACCCCTTCCGGCCAGACGGATCAACCGCCCGGCTTGGGCGACGCGGTGGCCCTGGCCGGGGGACTCACTCACTCGCTCGCCCTGCGCAGCAATGGCACGGTCGTGGCATGGGGAGAGAATAGCTACGGCCAGACGAACGTGCCCGCGGGTCTCACAGGAGTGACGGCGATCGCCGCCGGTTGGTATCATTCCCTGGCCCTCAAAACCGATGGCACCGTCGTCGCCTGGGGATATAGCGGCTATCAGCTCCAGGTGCCTGCGGGATTGAACAATGTGAAATCCATCGCCGCGGGAGCCCACCACAACGTGGCGCTCAAGCACGACGGCTCGTTGGTCGCCTGGGGACTCAATGTGAAAGGCCAGTCCACCGTGCCCGCCTGCGCAGCCACTCTAACCGCAATGCCTTTAGGGATTGGCGCAATGAAACGCCGGAAATCTTTATCCTGAAACGTTTATAGCTGGTAGCCCGGGGTCGAGGAGCAATCGCGATGGCCACCCCGGCATTGGCAGTCTACTGGATTCGCACCCGCCCGCACCACAGGAGTGTGGTGCCTTCTTTTGATTCGTCGCGATCGCTCCCCGACGCGGGCCGACAATCTTGGATCCCTTTCCGGGATCAAGAATGGATCGCCCTACAATCAAATCCATAAAAGTATTGGCTCTAACCGAAATGCCCGAATAGCAGGCAAGCCTGTTTGCCCCAGAACCCGAGCGAGCTGGACAGCACGTTCTCCATCGCCGCCCGCCGCGACCGGAGCGGGACAAGATCCAGCGAATATTCCGGTGCGAAACAATTCGCGGTGGGAGGAATGACCTGATGCCGCAACGCTTCAATGCAGATGATCGCTTCCAGGACCGGCGTTGCTCCCAGGCAATGGCCCGTCACGGGTTTGGTGGAACTGCTGGGCGGACATTTCCCTTCCCCGAAAACTTTCCGGATCGCCCGGACTTCGGCTTCATCGTTCATGACGGTGCCGGTTCCGTGGGCGTTGATGTAGTTGATTTCCTCAGGAGAAAGTTGGGCCATCTTCAATGTGTCGCGCATGGTCCTGGCGAGCGTTTCGCCCCCCGCGCCTACGGCAGCGCGTCCCGCGGTTCTCATGCTCCATCCGGTTAATTTCGCCAGCGGTTTCATCACCCGCATTTCCGCCGAGCGCAGTGATTCCATAACGATAAATCCCGCGCCTTCACCGAGACAGAGCCCGTTGCGCGTGAGATCGAACGGGCGACATGTTCTCGCAGGTTCTTCGTGATGCCCCAGCACGCCGGAGGCATTGAGTTGCGCGACCATCATCGGGTTCAAGGGCGCATCGGCTCCGCCCACCAGCATGATGTCCGCTGCTCCCATCAATAGTTGCTGTGCGGCCAAAGCGACGGCGACCGCGCCGGAAGCGCACGTGGCCGAAACGACGATGCAGGGGCCGCTGATGGCAAAGTGCTGCGAGAG